>JAHLWV010000491.1 GCA_019057735.1 Promethearchaeota archaeon
GGATCAGAATTCAAATGAGTAATAACAAGAGAGAAGAAGGTGGATTATTTTTTGAAGGGAGGACTGAATCGATATATAAAGTAATTGTTATTGGTGACCCTTCTGTTGGGAAAACGAGCCTTCTTACGAAATTTGCCACAAATAAGTTTAAGGAAGTATACCTGCCTACAGTCGGCGTAAACATAGTAAAGGAACCCATTGAATTGAAGGAAAGCAACGCCACGATCAACTTGATGTTCTGGGAGGTAGCTGGACAACCACAGTTCTATATGTTGCATCGTCCCTATTTTAATGGGGCGGATGGTATGATTCTAGTATTTGACATGACCCGGTCTAGCACGTTTTCCAACATTACTAATTGGTACTCTTCAGCTGAAAAATTTGGGCTCAGTAACATCCCCCGAATCTTAATAGGGAATAAAGTAGATTTAAAAGACCAGCGTAAAATCATATTGCCCATGGCAGAGCATCTAAGCGAAAAACTTAACGCGCCTTATTTCGAAACCTCGGCTCTTACGGGGGAAACTGTAAAAGAAATATTCCAAAAAATAGCAGAATTAGTTTTCAAGTACAAAGAGAATTAAAAATGAAGGGAAGTTGCGGAACAACCGCAGTTCTATATGAATTCTTATTTTAACAAAAAAGTCTTTTTAACTTCAAATTTCGATAGTTTCTGTTTCTCTCTTGCGATAAAATAAATTGAATTTATCGTGAATTTTAATTGTCTCCAATTCCTTTGAAGAGTTTCTATAACTTCTATTAGTTTTTTTTTCCCTTCAATTTGTCCTACGCTTAAATGTGGTGTAAAACCGTTTTTGTGCAAATTTACATTATTGCAGTCTGGAACAAGTGCCAAAAGTTTATACTGGAGGTCATTAATTAAGGATTCAGGCTCGGGAGCCAACCAAAGGGTATACTTTTGTTTTCCATGATTGAAATATTTAAACTTACTAATCGTAATCTCAAACGATTTTATTTTTTCGCATATCGTTGAGAACAAACTCTCTAAAGTATTATATTCGGATTCAGGTCGAAAGGGATATAGTAAAGTGATGTGAGGCATCCATCTACGAATTTGTCTATCGTAAATCCTTCGAATTTCTTGAACTGGCTCCAATATTTCTTTTGGAGGGATGATGACTATTGCCGATAAATTAACTTTCGTCATAAATTAATGTTAATATAAACACGGGGATATAAAAGGTTTTTATTTGATAATCTTTTTTAAGTTAATTAACTATGAATATTAAACAAAGGCACTTTATTCAAAAATCGCAGATAAAAGAGCTACAGGAAGACATTTTGAAGCATTACGACGAGAAATTCCTGAACCAAATTTTTCCTAAAAAAGCTCGAGTCGAGGTTATCCAAACGGAGGCTGGAGACACCTTATACGCCATAAATAACGTGTTAAAACTCTGGAAATCTAAAGACGGATATATTCCTGTTTTAACTCTACTTCTTAACAAACACGTCGATTTGAAAAAAATTACCGTTGATAAGGGAGCTATTCGTTACGTCGCGAATGGAGCAGATATCATGCGTCCTGGAATAACAAAAATCGATCAATCAATAAAGAAAGATGAGATTGTTGTAGTTGTAGATGAAACTCATGATCGAGCTTTAGCAATTTGTAAAGCCATATACAACGCCCAGAGCATGGAAGAAATGAACTCAGGGAAAGTTTTATTCAACCTTCACACGATACAAGACAGTGTTTGGAAATTTGAAAAGGAATTTAAGTAAATTCTTCTTTTAAAACTGTCCTTAATTCTTCTTTTTCATCAAATGGTGCGTTGACAAAATAATTACGCTCAAGTTCACAGGGAGTCATTCTATAATTATTGAAAAGTAGCATAATCATTCTTAGTGCGTTTTCCATGAATCCGTTGTCGTATTGTCCGTCCGTGATCTTCATTAAATCAATTATTGTGCGCATTTTCCACATGATTTTTTGGTTTTCGTCGTTTTTAGCTAGTAGAAGATCGTCAAAAATATTCATATAGAAATCACATTCGCATGCTATCATTATTAAGGAATACCTCTTTTAACCCTAATCCCCTTTTTCAACATTTAAGTAACAATAATTTAGTTGCATTTTTAAATGGTTTTTTTATAGAAGAATATTGTTGCTATATTACAAACATGCAATGGAAAATTTTCAATCTATATACTCTCTTCGTTTACGAAGAGATAACGCCCAAAGAAGTATATTTCTAATTATAATACTAAACCTTCTTTTTTTTAAAAACTACTCTTGAACTGCTCAAATGGTAGGCGTTAAAGCCTAAAAATCGGGAAAATTTGCAATGGAATTTGACCTAAGGTATTTTTTTTTTAGTAAATGGTGCTTCCCTGTTTACTTTGTTATTTATATACTAATTTGGTGAATTTTTGATCATAGTGTATTTGAATAATATTAGTAAATCTGTTAATCATGAATTAATATTCGCGTAATACGTGGATATAATACGCATAATACATCAAACTATAATCTCACATAACTTATATTATTTAGATACTACTTAAAGGGTCATTAGTAGCTATATCACGATGACTCGTGAGAAATACAGTAAAAAAAAATTAAGGTCGTGTGTGTGAAAAAATGAGTATGTACAGAAGTTATCTTCTTAA
>JAHLWV010000492.1 GCA_019057735.1 Promethearchaeota archaeon
GAACCAATACCTAACGCGTTAGAGACTACAGCACCGAAGAAAATCTGAATTAGAAAGAAAGAACTTATGATTACTGCGCTAAATCGTTGAGTATTTTCATATATTAAAGTATTCTGAATAGATGCATATAAAAATATTAAGTACATAAATAAAACAGAGGGGAAGAATGCCCAAGTCCATGTAAGTGTCATCAAATTGATACTTACGAACCCAACTATAATTAGCATCCATATTGTTTTTAGTCGTTCCTTTTTTATAAAACTAAGTTGTGGATAAATAGCTTTTCGGTACAAAAGTTCAAGAGAGAAGTATACAGGGAAAGAGACTGCCGCTGCGATAACTGTGTTAAAAAAATTGGAAGGCCACATAAACGCGAATGGATAGAAATAGCTGAAGATCACATATATAGCTATAAAATAGATATTACATACAAGTGCATACAATAAATATTTTGACTGGAACTCTGATTTGAGTAAACTTTTAACTTGGTTTAAATCAAATTTTACATTGTCTTTCCTTAATTCTCGCAAGTAGAGCATTATTTTTACGGTAAAGTACAAAATCGTGATGTTCAAAGAAGCTAAGAAGATTCCCGCAAGACCAAAAACCCTTTCAAAAATCTCCCAATTAAGGAGAAAAATAGCAGTATAGAGCACAATTTTTAAGATTTGTTTAGTTGTTATCGCTTTGTCTTTAATTTTTGATAATTTCGTTACCTTTCTAACGATTTCGATAGGAGGGCTTTCCTTTTTATATGGAATAAATTGGGATGTGTAAGAAATTAAAGAAAGTACGATGAACACTAGTAAAATTAGAGTGATAAATAGGACAATGTAATTTACGATAAAGGTTATGTTTATAGGTCCGTTAATTGAAATTGACTTAAAAAAATTTAATTCAAACCATTTGATTGATTCTACAATAACAACATCCGAGAATAATTGGTGGCCTCCTCCAAACAGTGGTCCCGTTATAGGAATTACTGCACAATCAGTTAAATTTTGAACAACTAATGCTTGGTCTGCATAATCTAATACCTCGTCGTCAACATGCATTATGACCAACAGATTATTCGTGTTAGTTTTATTAAGAAGATTAACCGGGATATATTGTTCGTATCCTGGTTGAATGACCCGGATATGGTTGGGATCAAAATTCACCAAAGGAGCCCAAACAACTGTAATATTGAATCGAGGATCTAATGCTTGATTCATAAGAACCACAAATCCTCCTAAAGAATGTCCAATCAAGCCAATCTGAGAAATATTTACACTTGAATAAAAAGGTAATGTCTCAAGTTTATCTAAAAGGTTTGAACAGTCTTGAGCAAGAGCAGGTTTATTAGTGATTGGATCAATGTCTAAGATATTTCCACCGCTCTCTCCGTGGCCTTGGTAATCCAAAGCCGCTACATAAAAACCCCTTTTAGAAAACTCGATTGGAATCCTCAAATCAAAATCCCTTTGACTGCCAATTCCGTGGCAATAAATTAATAAGGGTCTTTTTTCTTGAAATTCCAAATTCTTGGACGGAAAATATAAATTTGCGTACAAAGTCGAGCCTGAAGATTGAAAATCGATTCTTTCATACCGAGTATAGCTTACGGATCTATCATAAGCTAAATAGGAAAGAGAAATTACCAACAGAACGATCAATATTATCATTCTCTTATAGAACCGCAAATCTTTCTTGTCTACGAGACTTTCCATGACTAATTACATTTCATGTTTTAATTGTCTTAAAATTGAACTTTTTTGGGATAATTAGGAGTTTATTATTTATTATATTATTTTATACTAGATCTCACTTATATATTTTAATTAGACTTATAATTATTAATTAAAATCATTATTGTGAAATCTAATGTCGGAGAAGAAAAGTGCTACAGAAATAATTGAAAGCTCCTTACGATCTGTTGAAGCTAATTTTAAACAATTTATAGATGTTTTAGAAACAGCTAAAACAGAACTACTAGCGCTTGAAAAAGACAGGGAACAACTCAGCAAGGACAAAGAGTTACTTGAAGGTGAAAAACTGCAGCTTGAGCAAGCCACTAAGACGCTGGAAGCAGATAAATCACAACTAGAACTTGAAAAAGCTAGTTTAGAAAGCGATAAAAAAAAACTAGAAGAAGAAACTAAGAAACTTGAACAAGAAAAACTAGAGAGAGACCAGAAAATTGGCTCATTAACGGAAGAACAAAAGCGGTTATTAAAGGAATACGCAAGTTTAAAGGTGGAATTGAAAAAGTTAGCAAAAGTAGCAGAAGAAAGTCAAGAATCAGAATTTGATTTTGAGAGGATTAAAGCATTATTATCGATTACTCAACTTTTAATTTCTGAGATTTGGCAGGGTCAACCGCACTACAGAATTTTATTGACGCTCCACGGTGACAGGGAAAAAATGTCGCGTGAACAAATCAAAAATACAACCGGAATTGCCGGTGCTATGGTTTTAAGAGCCGTTCATGAATTAGCTAAGATTGGTGTGCTAGAATATGACGAAGATACAGCAATGGTAACATTAAAGAAGAGATTATTCGCCAAAAAATCTTTAAAAGAGAAAGAATCAGGAAATTAACTCTATTTTGGAACTAATTTCTCTGGATCCTTTATTTCTAATCCCG
>JAHLWV010000493.1 GCA_019057735.1 Promethearchaeota archaeon
GTTTTAGACCGAAATACAACAGCATAAATTGCTTCATCCTCCAGGGGAAAAGGCACGAAATGCAAAATACCGACATTCAAAATAATTATCTGGTTACTGGTCAAATAAAAAGCTTCCATCCTTTCAATTTCTCTGTTATCTAATGATTTCTTGCCAACAACCAGTATAGAATTTCCTTTTAACGATACAAGCATTTCAGCTGTTCTGGTATGTTGTTCTAATTTTGTTACAGTAAAATCACGATGTTTTACCTGTAAGATTCCCACACTAATCGAATCTTCAGCAGGTAAATTTGCAACGTTATTCCACCAGTTATGAGTGTCTACTTCTGCATCCGGGCTTCTTTCCGGTTTTTTGATTAACTGCCCATATAACTTAAAATTATCCTCATTAAGAGGTTTTACTTTAATGCTTTTACAAAGCACTCTCTTTGCCCCTCCCTTTTTTAAAAATAAATATATGTTTATTTTCTTTTTTAATCTTTAATAATTTTATTAACTATAGTGGTTATTTTTAGGTAACACTTGTAAAACCAAAATTAGAATTACATTCCACAAATTTTTCGTAACCACATATTTTTTTAAACTATTCCATTGGCATGTTTTGAAATTATGTCATTTATAATCGCTTTTTCCTCTTCGGTTAAAACAACATCACCTGCATATGCATTTTCCTTTGCTTGCTTTGGATTCCGAATTCCACAAAGAGCAAAAGTGATTCCGGGTTGGCAAATGGTCCAGGCAATAACTAATTGAGCAATTGTTATCTTGTGTCCTTCAGCAATCGGTCTAAATTCATTAATCATTTTCGCTACTAGTTTGAGGTTTTTTGAACCGAAGCGGTCATTATTTTTTCGTTGATCATCTCCGAAAAATTTCCGCTCTGGAACAATTTTGCCAGTTAAAAGACCCGTTGCAAGTGAAGAATAGGATAAAATAGAAATATTTTGTTCTCGACAGTAAGGAAGTATTGTTTCTTCTAATTCTCTATCGAGCATATTATATTTTTCCTGAGCACTGTCTACAATTCCTATTAATTGATATTCCTTAAGCTCTTTCAGGCTGATATTACTCACGCCAACAGCTCTTATTTTTCCCTCCTTCTTTAAATCAAGCAAGGTTTCCATGGTTTCTGTTATAGGAGTAGTAGAATCCTGCCAATGTGTTTGATATAAGTCAATATAATCTGTTTTAAGGAGTTTAAGGCTCTGTTCAAGCTCATAACGAATGGACTCCTTGCCAAGATAGCGATGTACCGGTTTGTCCTTTTGAGTAAAAAAATATTCACCCTTTTGGGTATGCCATACTAATCCGCATTTAGTAGCGAGTAATACTTTATCACGTCTACCAGCAATTGCTTTACCTATAATCTCCTCGGATAGACCAAGACCATAAGCTGGAGCAGTATCAATTAGGTTAATTCCTTCGTCCAAGCTTGCATGAATTGCTTTAATTGCTTCTGATTCATTCGTACCTCCCCAAAACCATCCGCCAATCGCCCAGCCACCCAGACCAACAACTGAAGCCTTAGTTCCTGATAAACCTATATTTCTATATTCCATATCTTTCCCTCCTTAAAATAAAAATTAATATCTTAGATTCAAATGAATTATTCTCTTAAGTAAACTTTCTAATGAATGAAATAGATACTCAATTTTAATTGCAAGCGTCTTTCAACTAATACTTTAATTGTTATTCTTTAAAAGAATACCTACAACATCTTATTTATTTTTTTACCATTCCTAATCAGCAAAATTAATTATTAAATATCTCCCCGTATTTCTTTTTGAGAAAGTCTAAGCCCTGGGTTGCAAGTTGTTCAGGAGAGTCAGCTAATTTTCTCCATATTGAACAAAGTTTCGCAATGTTTACCATATTTGGATCGAAAGATTCTATCGTAATACAACCATTATAATTAACCTCTTTCAATGCAATAAAAAATTCTTCCCATGGTATGAGCCCTGTTCCTGGAATCCCACGTTGATTCTCGCAAGCGTGTACATACCCAAGATACTTACCAACATCTTTAGTAGCCTGGTAAATATTATCTTCTTCTCTAATCATATGGAATGTATCAAGTAAAACGTATACATTATCTAAATCTACATCTTTTATAAAGCGTACCGCGTCTTTTGCGATATTTATAAAGTGCGATTCGAACCTATTCATCGGTTCGATTCCTAAGATTAAGTCGGACGTGTCTTTTGCAAATTGTGCAATTTCGCGGAACGCTTCAACCCCCCATTTCCACTCGTCTTCAGTACGCATCTTACCGGTTATATATCCCCAACTACAATAAATAACCCCACTAAATACTGCTGCACCAACTTCATTAGATAAATTAATAAGTTTTTTTGAAAACTTTATACCTTCTTTTCTTATAGCAGGATCAGGAGATATTATATTATACTTTTGAGGCATTCCATAGCCTATAATAATTGAAATTCCTAATTCATCACTAACTTTTTTTACTTGCTTTGCGGGAAAATTATCAGGATCATATGGACTAATTTCAACTGTATCAAATCCCATATTCTTAAATTTTTCAAGAAGAGGAATATCCTTTTCTAAAAAATTTTCAGTAAATAATAATGAATGAATACCAAACTTCATTTTACCCTCCTT
>JAHLWV010000494.1 GCA_019057735.1 Promethearchaeota archaeon
TTTAATGTTTTAAAGCATTTATTTAATCGATCAAGAAATTCATAATCCTCAAGCGAGTGTTATGGCATTTAGTTTAAAAGTAGAAAAATATAATAAGTAGAATTTTCTATTGATTCTTATGGCTAATGTAAAATTAAATAATAAAAGCTTGCTCGAAAAACTTCAAGCAGAAATCACTCTAAAGTTAGGAAAAAAGATGTCTCAGCAGGAATTGTTAGATAAAAGTATCGAATTTACATATAATAGACTCGATGAATTTTTTTTAGAAAACATTGATAAACCAATAGTAACTAATAAATTCATAGAAAGTCTAAGAGAAAGTGCAAGTGAAGCACCTCTTTACCATTTAGATAAATCTGATGACGAGATAATATATAATCTCTGAAATCTTAAAATTTAACATTAAAATACAATGGCGAATTTACCGTGATCATAATTTTAGACACTAATTTTTTGTTTGCTTTAAAATCTAAGAAAGATAAATATCATCAGAGAGCGTATGAACTTTTTACCGAAATTCAAAAAAAAAATACTAAATATTTTACAAATTATTTTATCTTGAATGAAACTTTCACATTAGCTATTCACCGTTCTCGTGGAAATTTATCCTTTCTAGAGCAATATGTCAGCTTATTCTTTGGAAAAGACAATTTTTTCCAAGTTATTCAAAATACTCCACAAGAATTCGTAAATATCATTGAAGTATGTAAGAAATATATTACTCCTAAAAGTTTGCTTAGTTTTACTGATGCGTCATTAATTTTTTTATACCAGAAAATTAATGCTGATTTTCTCATATCATTTGATAGTCATTTTGATCATATTCTGACTAGGAAATTTTAGAGTCTATGAGCTCTAAATATTCAAGAAACATATTTTTCTGTTAATATTCTTCCAAAATAGATTTCAATGTGAAATTGTTTAAATATTGTAAGATCATTCTTAATGATTAAGTAAAATTGAAAATAAAATCTTGTGGAGATGAGAGATAGTGAATTATGAAGATATAATATTTGAAAAGAAAGATGGCATAGCTCGTATAACAATCAACCGACCTCAACGCTACAATGCGTGTACACAACAAACAGTCCATGAACTGATCGACGCATTTAATCGGTGCATGGATAATGAAATCGGAGTTGTTGTATTCACTGGTGCTGGAGAAAAAGCTTTTTGTACTGGTGGAGACCAAACAACTCGCGAGAAGGGAGGTTATAAGGGCGGATATATGTTACCCTTAGAGGTTGGTTGGCAGCATGTTACTCGTTTAATTCGCACTCTTCCCAAACCTGTAATCGCCCGAGTAAATGGATACGCAATTGGAGGGGGTCATGTATGGCATGTCGCTTGTGATCTCAGTATTGCAGCAGACCATGCACAACTTGGACAGGCGGGTCCTCGCGTTGGGTCCTTTGATCCTGGTTATGGGACAGGAGATTTAATGCGTGCTGTTGGAATGAAACGAGCGAAAGAAATATGGTTTCTTTGTCGTAGGTATACAGCACAACAAGCGTTGGACATGGGATTAGTAAATGCAGTTGTTCCATTAGAAAAATTGGATGAAGAAATAGATATATGGTGCCAGGAAATTTTAGAAAAGAGTCCAACTGCTTTGAAGATGCTGAAATTTGCTTTTCTAGCAGAGACTGATGGAACTCATGGTATTACACAATTAGGTGTAGGGGGATTATCTCTCTACTATGGTACTGAGGAGGCGGTGGAAGGGAAAAATGCGTTTGTTGAAAAGCGTAAAGCAGATTTTATGAAATTTAGGAAGAAGTGAGTGCAATATGGACATTAAAAATGTATGTGTAATAGGTGCTGGAGCCATGGGCTTAGGAATCGCACAATTAGCAGCAACTCATGGATACCATGTAAATTTAGTTGATATAACTGAAGAAATATTGAAAAAGGCGAAAGCTAGCATTGTTAAGAACTTGGATAGATTCTTTGTAGCAAAAGGGAAATTATCAGATGAAGAAGCTAAGAATATTCTTAGTAGAATTAATCTAACCACTAACAAAGATGAAGCGATAAAAGATGTTCAAATTGTTATCGAGGCCATATTTGAAGATATGGCTTTAAAGCAGGATTTATTCTATGATTTAGATAAAAAATGTCAGAAGAATGTCATTCTTGCTTCTAATACCTCTTCTTTATGTATTACAGATATGGCAAAAAAAGCGACCAATCAAGAAAGAATCGTTGGAATTCATTTTTTTAATCCTGCTCCAGTAATGAAATTAATAGAATTAATAAAAGGAAAAAATACTTCCGATGAAATTCTCAACGCATCTAAAAATTTTGCCCAAAGTCTAAATAAAACTGTAGTAACTGTCAACGACTCTCCAGGCTTTATAACCACTAGACTAATTTACGTACTATGTAATGAAGCAATAAATATGAAACAAGAAGGAATAGCTAGCACAGAAGATATAGATACTGCGGTTAAATTAGCATTTAATTTTCCAATGGGCCCACTGGAACTCTCTGATCTAGTAGGTAATGATATTTATCTTCACATTGGAAAATATCTCACAGAAAAATTAGGAGAAAACTATGCTCCTAGTTCACTCTTAAGAAAAATGGTAAAAAATAACTCTATCGGTCGAAAAACTAAAA
>JAHLWV010000495.1 GCA_019057735.1 Promethearchaeota archaeon
GATTTGGACAACTTTACTATTGGGTTTATTAATTTTTATATCTCCTTCCCTAGCTTCTTCAACAAAGAAACTATTCGTACTATTTGTAAAGATATAAGGTTTATCATCCAAGGCTACTGATTTGGCTTCTACCGTAATTTTTACAACATCGTTAGTTTGAAAGGATTGACCGCTTGTTTTTATATCAACCCAAACCAAGTCATTTTCGCTGGCATTTAGTATTTTTGTACTCATACCTTTACCCAAATCGAAGTCAAAACTCACATCATTTATTCTGACATCGGAAATAGTTAAATCTTTCGATCCTGTGTTTTTTATCTTGAAAGTTGCATAACCGGTATCGAATACTTCGGGGTTTTCTATTTGAAAACTTGAAGCCAAAGCTGTATAATCAAGACTAAATACTTTAACCATCCCGTTTGTAGAGAAATATAATTTTCTAAATACATCAAAATTGTAGTTTCCATCTTCGGGTATGTGAGACACATATAGGTTCCCTTCGTCATCTGTTCTCTGATAAATCGCGTCTCGATAGACTTCCTCCCAGGTTTCGGGATATCCTGGTCTTGGTATGGGGTCAGTTTCAATTCCAGAAAACATTAATTTTACTAATGTACTATCGAACCATTTTGCTGTTGGCTTCGAAAGAGTACTGTTAAAATATTCGCTTTCAACAAACACAGAATTTGGAGCCCAATTATCCTCCTCCATACCCCAATTTTTATAGGTTCCGTAGTTATCGTTACAAATCCTTACCATCCACGGCCATTTACCTTCATCACCGCCTAAAGCCGGATGGAGCATTCCAAAATAGACTAAGACATAATCTGCGTGCAAATTCTTGAATACTTTAGCACTATATATCTCATTCGTTTGCATTAGTGCCATTCCCGTCATACCAATTCGTGTTTGATTAATTGTTCCATTATCGTTGACCGTAGTCATATTTCCTATTGGAGTGATCCAATAACCGTAGTCCCACCACGACACGACAACTGCCGTTCCAGGAAGGTTTGTTTTCATCCAGGTTAGCGTTTCTTCCCAATCATGAAGATTTGACGGTGCGATTTGACTTTGTGATAATTGAACAGTAGCCAGATTAGAGGCATGGACTACTTGGGCAATACACATTATTCCAACAATAAAGTAAACCGCGCCTATTTCAGATTTTCCTATCATTCTTTTAACTTGGCGTTTTCGTTTCCTACTGATTCCTATTCTTTTTTCTCCATAAAAACTGCCAAAAATTTTTAAAATGTTAACTAATCCGTAGGCACCTACCAAGCATGCAGCAGGAGCAAATAATAATATTATTCGTATCATACTACCGGTAAAGTAAAAGAGCAAAATCATAAAAGTTATTAATAAATAATCCACACCGTTACCTCTTTTGAACAAGAAGAAAATTCCAAGAGGTAAAAGCATTAGGGGGATTAAAGTATTATAGTAGAATACGCTCCAAGAACTTGGCATGTGTTCGGCTACAGACGCAACAATACTCAAACTTTCTCGAACTAAAGGACTTATAACACTCAGTAATCTTTTCCCAAATCCAAATGGAATTAAATCAGGCGCCACCCATATAATTATGCCACCTACTACAATAATCGGTATTAAGCCCCATTTTAATAAGTCTAATAAACCGTTATATAATCGAGGATAATCACCTTTCTTTGTATGAATCAAATGAAAAATGATTAGTAATATTGTAAAAATAAAAATTCCAACTAGTTCCAAACTACTGAAAAAGGCAACATAGCTGAAAGTAGAACCAATTGAAAAAAGTAATAATCCTACACCTTCTATTCCTGCATATGCTATTAAGACATTTGAGTCGAATTTTTTGAGTAAGATTATAATACCACATACCATAGGTAGAATTAAATATACAAAATTATATCCACCCCAACTCAAACCTAAATATCCTAAAAATAAACCACCCAAAATAGAATCGAGGATTTTTCCTGTTCGTATGGTTTTAATAAAGAAATATAATGTCATGAGAGTTGCAAATACACCAATTGTTTCATTATCAAAAAAACCCGCCATTGTTCGTTGCATAAACCCCGGATTAAACGCCAAGAAGAACGCAGCCACGAGCCCACACCTTCTGTCTAGTGCTTCCTTTCCCAAAAGGTAGATCGCTAAAACAGAGGCTCCGCCCATAAAAGCGGGAAAATAGAAACAAATATCATAAAGGGATATTGGAATCCCTATTGAATTAACTATTTGAAAGATAGTTACTACGGTGAAAGTTAACCCAGGTCTAAGGTTTCCACGAGCGTACCCCTCTGGAAACCAACTTTTAATATCAACCCAATTAAAATAGTCGAAAACGGAGTGTGTTGATAGGTATTCAGCGTTGTAATATTGTATCCACGGGTCAAAAGCTTTAATTAAGTAATTCCCTGCTGCTACTGGAGAAAGTCGAATCAATACAGCTAAAAATAAAACTAATAGCAATGCGGTGAAAAATAAAATATTATATGATTTTATTGTAATACTCGCTCTTAAACGATCTCGTGAGTTTTTTAAGGATGAATAAATTTTGGACATATTCTCTCTCTAAACGCTTTTAATATACTGAAATAATCATATGAAATTTAAAAATATAAAT
>JAHLWV010000496.1 GCA_019057735.1 Promethearchaeota archaeon
AAATTAAAAGATAAAAAAAAATTCTTAAACTATATTATAACTAATTGGTGAAATTTAAGTCTTGAAATAGATAAGGTTTTAGTTAAGTAGAGTTATGAATCACTTACTAAATCTTTAAAGTTTTAAATTTTTTGGTTAAATTGCATCAATTCTAGTCTAAACTAGATAAAACTTTTAAGTATGTAATACATACTTACATACATGCGAACTAATATTGTAATTGATGATGAGTTAAAAGAGAAGTGGTGGGAGATTAAAAAGGAAGCAAATCATCTCAACATGAAGATTGGTGATTATATTATTTTCTGTCATGATCTTAGAAAAAAGATGGTCAATAAAGATAAGATTCTCGAGATTTTAGAGAACCCATTATCAGAGGGTTTAAAAAATGTAGATGTAATAAAGGCAAGTAAGAGTATGTGGAAATCATGAGGGGGATCGATTCGAACATTCTTGTGTATGCATTAAATAAAGATCTTCCTGAATATTTACCTTGTAAGGAACTTTTAATAAACATAGTTAATGGAAAAGAACTCGTAAGTATTCCTTCAATTGTATTTATGGAATGTTTTCATGCGTTAGTTAAAGCATTTAAATATAAAGAGGTTGAGGTTAAGAAGCGGTTAGTTGCAATTATGGACTCGAAAAATATCAACGTGCTTGACATTTCTACATCTTCAATTTTATTTGCATTTGAGATAGCTGAGAAATATAAAACTGGAGGGAGGGATTCCTTAATTGCAGCAAGTTTATTAGAAAATAAGATTCAAGAAATTTATTCTCATGATACGGATTTTGATAAAATTTTGCTCATAAAACGTATAGATCCAATATAAATCAAATTAAAAAAACTTTAATATTATTATCTATCAATTAAATTTCATCAGATAAACCGAGCTATTAAGTTGTTTTTAGGCAAATTTTCATTCTTTAATTTGTTAAGAATATCTTCTAATATTTTTATGACTCGTTCTTTATACGAGTTTTGCTCGGGATAATTGTAACTAAAAGTGCGCCATTGAGGACGCTTATGACCAATTTTATATTTAATGCCTTTCATTTGCGTCATATAAGAATCTTTATTTAGTTTAGTCGCGATTTGATCGGCAATAATGTACCAATGAAATTTTGTGCCAATATTAGCCCCTGAATTAGACGGTGCTGGATTCACTCTTGTTTTTACACTATTAAAGTTAATTGTCCATTTATTTGGAGCGGTTTTTGTTTCAGTCCATTTTCCGTCGTTGTAGATCCATTTATGAGACCCACCAATCTTCATTCCTGTGTATATTTGATTATTATACTTCTTAAGAGAATTATACATTTCTTATTCTAAATCTATACTTTACCTTGAGTTATGATTCGTAGGATAAAATCCTATTAATACGATAAAAGAGTCATAATTTTTCGTTAAATAAAGTATACTATTAATATTGAAAATTAAGAAAAGAAAAAAAGAAAAAAATAATTGAGATTGTTAATGATTTATAATTTCTTGACGATTAAATCTGCCAAACGATTGGAATAACCCCACTCGTTATCGTACCAGCTAACAACGCCACAGAAAGTACCACCAATTACTTTGGTCCACAAGCTAGAGAAAATAGAACTTGCAGGATTGCCAACAATATCAGTAGTTACTATTGCATCGTCGGTATATTCTAAAATTCCTTTTAGATAACCCGATGCGGCTTCTTTCATTTTAGCGTTAATATCTTCTACTGTTGTAGATTTCTCTAAATTTGCTTTTAAATCGACAACGCTCCCGTTTGGAGTTGGAATGCGCATTGCGATACCATCCATTTTACCGTTTAATTCTGGAAACACGACACCAATCGCTTTAGCTGCACCAGTGGATGTAGGAACTATGTTTGCCGCACAAGCTCGACCACGAATCATTTTTATGGGATCTGCTGCTCTTGCTGTATCAACTGGTCGTTGGTCGCCAGTATATGAATGAACTGTAGTCATCATTCCGTTAACAATTCCATAATTATCCATTAATACTTTTATTATTGGACCTAAACAATTAGTTGTACAAGATGCGTTGGAAACGATTTTATGCTCGTTAGTTAATTTATCGTCGTTACAACCTATTACAACGGTAAAATCAGGATTTACCGCAGGTGCACTAATTAAAACTTTCTTAGCTCCAGCCTCTAAATGCTTTGAGGCGCCCTCTCTTTTCGTAAAGAATCCAGTGGACTCGAGAGCAACGTCAATATCATTACTAGCGTGCGGTAAGTTTGCTGGGTCTCGTTCTGCCGTAATAGGAATTTCCTTTCCGTTTATCACTAGAGCTTTTTCCTTAGCCTCGACAGTTCCTTTAAATCGACCAAAAACAGTATCATATTTTAAAACATAAGCCAAGTATTTTGGTTCGAATAAATCATTAATAGATACAATTTCAATTTCGTTAGGATATCTCTCTACTACTGTTCGGAAAAAGTTTCGTCCGATTCTACCGAATCCGTTAATTGCTACCCTTTTAGCCATCTATTATCACTTTAAATTATTATTTCGATTTCTTTTTATTTAAAAAATAAATGATAAGTAATTATTTGATCGTTAGTTTTTTAATTTTTTAGTTTTATATACATCCACATCAAATATGTAT
>JAHLWV010000091.1 GCA_019057735.1 Promethearchaeota archaeon
AAAAAAAAAGTTATGAAGTAATTGGATGTTTTATATTACTTTTTTTTATTATTTTATTCACAATAAACAAAATTAAAAAAAGAATTTGTATTTCTCCTAGTAAGACTATTTCTCTAGTTAAATTCAACAATATTCAATATAGGAGTTTTAAAAATGGAAGAAAATAAAAAGAAAAAATATATGACTCAAGCTATAAGTGACGAAATCCTCAGTAAGTTAAGTTTAAAAAACCGCTACGCGTTTTTAAATACGAACCTAACAGCCATTTTGGAACCAAAGGAGTTTAATTTTCTAAAAAAAGTTCAAAAATTCTGCATGCGCTTCGAAAAGAAAAACGAGATTACGCACGGTCCTGAGGAAGATGTTTACGATTGGATCCCCGCATTTGGAGCCGAAGGATACCTAACAAGATCTCACAGTTTCGACGTGGTTGATGTTAATTACACTGATTATGGTCTAACTATAGAATTGATGAGGAATTTAGGCGTAGGTTTTTTTGACCCCCAGTTTTCAATGGCGGGTGGCGCAACCCAATTAGCTATTAATCCACTCCTAGAACACCACGAAAACATCCCTATCAGGTTAGAGGTACTAAAAAAATTCGTAACGGGAGAAACTCCAGGAGCAATTTTGATCACGGAACCAGAAAGAGGCTCGGACGCAGTACATATGTTAACCACGTGCGATGAGCAGCCTGATGGATCTTTTCTTCTAAACGGAGAAAAAATTTACAGCACTAACGCTCCTAAAGCAGGATACGTTGTTGCTTACGCTACCGCAGAGAAAAACAACGGGAACACGATGGCCCAGTTCCTTATAGACACATCGTGGGAGGGTTGGAAGGTTGAACGAGTTTATATTCCTTATGTCCCAAAAGTGTGGTTAGGTAAAGAATGGTTTAATAACCTTAGAGTACCAAAGGAATATGTGTTAGGTGGCGTTGGTAAAGGAAGAGAACATCTTTTTGAAGGACTCGTACCTGAACGAATAGGGATAGCAATCGATTGTATATCCAAATGTTGGAACGCAATTGCTTACGCAGCTATATACGTAAACAACAGAAAACAATTCGATCAAATGATTTTGAAATTTCAAGGGGTAGGATTTACTTTAACTGACCTTTGGGCAAGATTAACTAACCTCACGCTCGGACTTTTAATGTTTTGTAAAAATTATGATAGCAAAATGGAAAAGTTTGGAGGGGAGCTTCCCAGAAACATTTCACAAGCCTTAATAGCTTCTGCTAGTCAGTTCAAGTATCATGTTGCTAAAATTACAGAAGAGATTTGTTACGAATCTGCCAATTTAATGGGAGGCGCTGGATTGTGCGACAACACTTTAATGCACGACTTGGTAAACATCTCTAGAATCGCGGAAATCATAGGTGGAAGCAGACAAATACAAAATTATGTAATGTCGATGAGCCTCCGTCAGGTTTATAAGATGTCTGGTATCTAAAACATCCAATTACTCCATAACTTTTTTTTTTAATTTGTTTCTATTTAAGATAAGTCTTAATTAATATCCAAGTTATATTATCCTACCATGAAAATTTTACTAACTGGAAGCTCTGGTTTCATTGGTTCTGCCCTAAAGCGATTATTAGAAGAAAAGGGTATTGAAGTAGTACCTTTTGATATCAAAGATAACACATTGGAGGATGTTCGAGATTTTTCAGCTTTACAACTAAAAGTATTAGGCATAAATGGCATTGTTCACTTAGCAGCAGTGAGTAGAGTGAAAATTGCACATGAAAATCCCTTAGAATGCGTTAATACTAATATAGGAGGTATGATTAACGTGCTCGAGTCTGCAAGGCTGATACATACAGATAATGTTTACCCTTGGGTGATATTTGGATCCTCTCGAGAGGTATATGGCGAGTCTGCAATCTTACCTGTCAATGAATCGTCAACTCGTAAAGCCATTAACGTCTATGGAGTCTCCAAATTATCAGGAGAGGAATTATGTAAAGTTTACTCAGAGAATTATGGATTAAAAGCAAGAATATTAAGATTTTCAAACGTGTATACCGGAAAAAACGATCATTTAGATAGAGTCATACCAAAGTTTATTTTACAGGCTTTTAACGAAGAAGATTTGATTATTAACGGGACAGGAGAGGAGATTTTCGATTTCACTTATATTAATGATACGATTCAAGGAATTTGGTGCTGTATTCAGGAAATAGAGCGGAATGTTCATCTTTTTGACGATTTCAACATATCTACAGGAGTTCCAATCTCATTAAAACAATTAGCCGATACAATTGTTAAAAAGACTCGAAGTAAAAGCACAGTTGAATTTACTAAGCCACGATCTTACGATGTCAACAAATTTTACGCAAACCCTAGTAAAGCAATAAAAATACTTGGGTTTTCTCCAAAAGTAAATTTAGATGAGGGAATTGATTTGTCTATAGCGGAACTAAAGAAAATATCTTTCTAAGTTTGTAAAAGTTTGAAAAAAAAATATAAAGAAAAAAAATAATATAGATAGCAATTAAAGCATGTAGGAATTAATCGTCGTCGTCGTCGTCGTCGTCATCTTCGCTCAGAATGGATTCGATTTTTTCTTCTAATTCTTCGATTTTAACATTAAGGGCATCAATTTTTTTGTAGGTTTTGCAGGTTTCGCACGCATCATCTTTTTTACACTCTGGAAGTGTATCACAAACTTCTTCAAGCGTGTCCATTTCAGTCTTAAATTTTTCTACCTGTTCTTGAAGTTCATCAATACTCATTTTTTACACCTATCGTAATAATAACATTAGATCTTATTTTTGGTTTAATATTTATTTTTTTATAGAGTTAGCAAACAAATGGTTTCTGTAATATAAAAGAAAAAATGAAGTTTTAAAACTTTTTATTAAGTTTTTAGTTTGTTCATTTTGGTCTCGATCTTTTTGTTGAGTGAGTCAATCTCTTTTGTTAATTTTTTAGTCTCTACAGAAATTTTCTCAAACCTAGTCTCTTGATCGTTAAATTTTTTGATATATCGTTCCTTCAAAGCGATAGATTGGGTATCCTCTCCTAATACAGATATATTCTCTCTAAGTCTTGATTGTTCGTCAGACATTTGGTTTCTCTCTTCAACCAATTTAGATTTTTTTTGCTTCTTTTGATTTAAATTTTGGATAGATTCTGCGATCTCTTTTAATTGGCTTTCCAACTTTTCATTAATAAATTTCTGTTTAACATAAAATCCAACCCTCTTAAATATATCATCTCGAGACCAATTTCTTAAGTAGTTGCTTGAGTAATCCTCTCTCTGTTCTTTCAATTTAAAAGTTATAGCATCTTTGGGCTTCAATGTGATTTTAAAACGCCAATAATTAGGTGTTTCTTCGGGATCCACAGGTTTTTCAATAAATTTAAAACCATGGGTTTTAGGGTGATCTAGATAGAGTTCCTTCGCTTCACTAGTTTTATTTTGTATTTTGTATGTAGTCATCATGTTCGTGTAGTAATATTCGTAAGAATAGCCGCTTCCTATAGTAACTTTATGTACGCTTAAGCTTTCAGTTTTAACTTCGTGCGTAATTAAAACTGCTTGCTCTACAGCATAATTTAATAAGCGCGTGTCCTCTTTATTGAGAAATGGGACTATTGCTTCGCCTGCTAAATTATCGTCGTAAATAATTGTCACAGGTCCTCTTTCGAGCGTTAGTTTCGTATTATTTGTGATCTCAAGGCATGCGTATGGATTTTTGCCGTATTCATTTTTGTTGTACAACAACACTCTCCTCGCTTTAATCACCTCGGTTAAAATTGGGACCAACGCAGATTGTTTCCTTTTTATGGTTACGGGGTTAGAAATATTGTATTCAAAGAGTTCTCCTAAATCTTTAGTTTGTACTTTTGTTTGGGATTTTATCTTTTCTAACAGTGCATCATCAGACATAATACTCGTCATCCTCCCACCAAATCCAGCAACCGCAGCAGGTGCGGGTGGAGGCATTCCCCTCCGTCCCATTTTTGCCTTTTTCATCATCTCCCTAGGAGCGGCTTCTAAAGCATCCATTTCGTACTCTCCATAATCCTCACTTTTTAATCCTTCTTCGATTTCAGTAGGTTTTACGCTTAAGACTCTCGGAGGTCGTATTACGGGGCGTTGTATAAAAATTGGGCGATAAAATTCGTATTTAAAAGAGACCGGCATTCCAGCTACGAGCGATAACTCTACATCCTCCCAATCTTGATTAGTTGTGTTTTCTATAAGGCTCCATCCCGAAAGTAGACATTTTTCTTCTTGAGCTTGTTCTTTGCTCATTATTAAGCGATAAGATGTTTTCCAGATTGGACTTTCTCGGATATAGTATACAAAAACGATCCTTTCAACTTCGTCGTCCCCTCCCGATTCGCAATTAATTTTGATTTTTTTTGCGTCTTTTTTCTTCCCTGATATAACTGTATCTAAAAAGAATTTAAGATCTTTTTTGATGTCCTCATTCAGAATATTAAAAGATTTGAAGTCAGAAAAATTGAATTTAGAAATTTCATCATTTTCTTGAAGTAAAATTAGCAATTTTTCAACTGTTTTTTCATTTTTATTTATCTTTTCTATTTCTTCAATTCCAATGATCGTCCCTACTATAGTTTTTCCCCCGGCAATGATTAACTTAACATCTGCTCCTTTTATCTGCGTGATAAGTGACGATAAAGACCCTCTATCAGGAATATTGAGCATTATTGATTTTAAAAGTTGGGAGGTTTCTAAAGCGGCATCGTATGAAATCGAACTAATATAACCCTTTTCGCTTGTATCCAAAACAAAGAGCGATTTTAACACGTCATCCATTTCGTCAATTTTAAACTCTAGCTCAAAAGTATCAGAGCCTTTCATCAAACCCTCTAGAATGAAATAAGAGATCCCTGATCTATGAATAATAACTTTCTTGACATTTAATTTCGACATAAAAACTATATATCGATTTACTAATTTAAATTTTGATTCCCTTCTAAAAAAAATAATAATGAACAGTTAGGATACTATCTTATTCTGTTCATAGATTTTCTTTCAATATTTCTAGAGTATCTTCTTCCATTGTTTCTTTGGGATGTTCTATAATCTGACCGAGATATTCGTTATTTTTGTTAAAGAAATAGAACGTTGGAATCGCTTTTAACTCAAACTTAGGATTTACTGCTTCCGGAGGAGACCTTGTTTTATGCCATGGAGTTTCACCTGATTTGTGTAAAGCGTTAACCATTATACCATACAAAATACGAAGCTCTACATCTTTGGTTTTCATTCGTTTTATAAGTTTAATCATGCGCGGTGTATTCTTGTGGCAATCTGGACACCAATCAGCGCCAAAAGCAACGATTTTTAACTGTTCGTTCTTACTTTTTAAAAGTCCTTTAATCTCTTTTAATATATCTGCTTTAGGTTCGTAAACCTTATAGTTGTACTTGATTTTTTCTCCGAAATCTCTCAGGTATTCGTCAGGCGACATCGTAGGAGATACAAGATCGGTCCACTTTAAATCTAGATCTTTCTTCATATTTTTATAATATTTTACCTCTTTAAAAAAAATTGTATTAATGATTTATAAAAGTAACACTGAAGGATTTCTTATAGACAATTTTGGAGAATTTTAATAATTTTGTTCTATTTTTATTTATAAAGTTTAAGGGTAAAAAAGATAAACTAAAATTGCGTTTTAGTATCCAACTTATTAATTTATTTTTCTTTGAGGTGAGTTATTATTTTAGGAGGTTTTAGAGGTCAATTATTAAACATAAATTTAACAACCAAACACATTTCGATTGATCCAATTGTAGAAGACATCGCAAAAGATTTTTTAGGTGGGTCCGGTTATGCGTGTCGTTATTTATACGATAAATTAAGTGTAGATACAATTCCACTGTCCCCAGAAAATATTGTTATGATAATGACTGGTCCTTTAAATGGTACGTTTGCACCAAATACAGGAAGATGGGTCGTCTGTTCAAAATCACCCTACACCGGTATTTGGGGGGAATCGAATTGCGGGAGTTGGTTTGGTGCTGAAGTAAAAAAAGCGGGTTACGACGGTATTATAATATCTGGAGCATCAAATGAACCCGTTTATCTAGAAATTAAAGATGACAAGGTTCTACTAAAGGAAGCTAATTTTTTATGGGGAAAAGGGACATTTTATACTACTGAAAAATTAAAAGAACTTTTTGGAGACGAAAAAGCTAAAGTTGCTTGTATCGGTCAAGCGGGCGAAAATCTCGTGAAATATGCTAATATTGTTTCCGAAGAAAGGGCTGCGGGAAGAACTGGAATGGGCGCTATTTTTGGTTCAAAAAAATTAAAGGCAATTATTGTTAAAGGAACTAAAGTTAATTTAGATGTATCAAATCAAAATGAATTACGAAAGACAATAATCAAAGCAAGAAACCACGTAAAATCGTCCTTTGCCTCACAGATATTAACTGAATTAGGAACTTCTGGTGCGATGGACATGTATAATATGACTGGGGAATTACCTATTAAATATTTTTCTCAACCTGAATGGGAAGGTGCTGCCAAAATATCTGGAGCAACGATGACAGAAACAATACTAGTTAATAATAGATTTTGCCACTCTTGTGTTATTGGCTGTGGTAGAAGAGTTGCTGTTAAAGAAGGTATGTATAAAACTGACGAGATAGAGGGTCCAGAATATGAAACTCTTGTATCTTACGGAGCATTACTTTTAAACGACAATCTGGAATGGATTGTTTACATCAATAAAAAGTGTTTTGAATACGGAATTGATACGATAAGTTCTGGAGCTACTATTTCTTGTCTGATACACCATTTCACGCAAGGGAATATAACAACAGATGAGATTGACGGGTTAAAACTTGAATGGGGAAATATTAAAGTTGTTGAAGAATTATTAGAAAAAATTGTATTCAAGAATGGAATTGGCAAAGTATTGGCAGAAGGATCTAATGCTTTAGCTAAAAAGTTTAATATTTCGCAAGAAGAGATTGCTACAGTTAATGGTTTAGAAGTTACTTATCACGATCCTCGCGCTAATTATGGTATGGCACTAGCATATGGCATTGGATTAAAGGGCCCATCCCATAATTTATTAGATGCCTACTATATATTAAGTGGAGTTCCATTAGAAGAGATTGGAATCAAAATTATTGACAAGTATCTTGATAACGAAGAAATGGCGGAAGTATGTTCTTTAATTATGGATTATAGAGCGTTATATAGTTCAATGATCATGTGTTCTTTCTGTAATCCACTACCATCTCACAATGCCGAGTTAATACAAAACGCCGTAGGAATTAAATTTGGTCTTGAGGAAGTTAAGTTATACGGAGAAAGAATAGCAACTATAAAACGACTTTTTAATATTAAAATGGGCTTAACTCCTAAAGACGATAGGCTACCTAAAATTTTAACGAGGCCTTTTAATAGCGGTGGTTCTGCTGGAAAAACTCCCGATTTTGTTAAACTTAAAAAGCTATTTTACAAATTTCGCGATTGGGAATTAAGTACTGGAAAACCTAGTAAAAATAAGCTTAAACAGCTAGGATTAGATACACTTTAAATGAATGAAATGATTAATTGGTAATATCTTGATTGATATTTAGGAGTTTTTTTAAAAGAAAAAGGGCGCCCTCCTTATCCAAAGGATCGTTATTATTGCCGCATTTTGGGGACATCACACAAGCTGGGCACCCGTTATCAGTTTTACAGCTACATGATTCGATTAATTTCAAAGCTAAATGGAGTAATTCTATCAAATGAAGATATAATTGTTCTGAGATTCCTATACCCCCCCTAAATGCGTCGTAAACATAAATAAGGGGCTGTTGCTTAACGGGATCGAAATCGATTGAGACACCACCTAAATCCCATCTCGATATTTGAGCTAATGCGGGAGCCATTGCGATCATAGCGTGTTCAACAGCGTGAATAGTACCCCCTAGATCGAATCCTTCTAGTTCTAGCTCTTTTTGGTATTCAAACGGAATTCCAAACCAAACAGCTTGAGTTTCAAACTCTATAATAGGAATGTTATCTAATGGGTGACGAGATAAAGTTTCTTGAGAAAATGTATCTATGACTTTATAAGAATAATACTCGTGCTCAACTTTTACTTTTCCAAAGAATTTCTCAATTAAATTCTTTTGTCCCGTAGTATCTTGTAATTGTATTTCAAGGGGATATATATCCGTATGTTTAAGCGATTGAGTATAAAATTCAACATCGGATCGTAATAAGTAGACTACTTTTTCATCTATATCTAAATCTTGGACTACATAAGTTTCAGCTTCATAAAGATAAACTGCTCCAGGATGTAAATCTCGAAAAACATAGCTTTGATCCTCCACTGTTAGGAGGGTTTCGGTGTTATTTACTCGAAGAATAACTTTATAACTCCTAGAAGAAAGCGCGTTTAATCCATACTTCTCGTTTGGAAAAAATGCTCCCTTCCAATAATACTTTTCATTCCTTATCATTAGTAAAGAGTCAGAGATTAATTCTTCGATACATTCATCAAAGAGCTTTTTTTCTTCTATACCGAACTTTTTGTATTCATTTTTACTTATTG
>JAHLWV010000497.1 GCA_019057735.1 Promethearchaeota archaeon
TAAGAGATACTTGAGCAAATTTTGGACCCAATTTAACCCAAGAACATTGAATATTCTCAATGTAATTATTGAAAAAAATTCGTGCTACTGAGAATAATTTTAAATCTGCCATTCCATAACTGGGTTTTAGAGGGAATTTTGTTAGCTTAGATAAAAGTGGCTTTTCACTAACGAATGGTAATGGAACAAATTCGGTAAAACCGGAGGTTTCTTTCTGAAGATTCCTTAACACTTCAAGGTGTTCTATTCTATCATGCAAATCTTCAATATGTCCATACATCATAGTTGAAGTTGTAGGGATGCCAAGATTATGGGCGGATTTTATCACATCAATCCATTGAGATGTAGTTATTTTATTTGGACATATGACTCTTCGAATTTTATCCACCAAAATTTCAGCAGCAGTTCCAGGCATAGAATCTAATCCGGCTTTTTTTAAATCTTTTAAAACATTTTGAATTGAAGTTTCATATATTTTTGCCATATGAAATACTTCTTGAGGGGAAAATGCGTGAGTGTGCATGGCAGAATCAACATCTTTTACATTCTTCAGAATTTCTAAGTAGTAGTCAAAACTAAGCTCAGGATTTATCCCTCCCTGAATACAAACCTCTGTGCATCCCACTTTCTTAGCTTCAATAATATCTTCTCTTATTTCGTCTTGAGTTTTTAAAAAACTCTCCTTATTTTTATTTGAAACGCTAAAGGAGCAAAATTTACATCCCTGATAACAAACATTTGTAAAATTTATATTACGGTTAACAACAAACGTTACGAGATTATCTTTCTTCTCATAACAAATACGATCTGAGACTTGTTGTAGGGCTGTGAAATCCTTACCTGTAAGTTTTAGAAGAGTTAAAGCTTCTTCCGTATTAATTTCGACTGAATCTTCAGCTTTTTTAAGAATCTGTTTTATTTCTGACATTTTTATTAATATTATCAATCGTTTTTTTAATATTTTCTGGACAAAAACCATGTTTATTTATATATTTCTTATATATGGGAAACCTTTCCCTAAGTTTATACCCGTTACTTTCGCATATCTTTTCTAAGTAGTTAATTTTAGGCCAGGTATGGTTTGGGTTAATATAATCTAAAGTAAATGGAGATATACCTCCAAAATCATCAATTCCCATTTCTAAGGCTTCCTTCTCGTAATTTTGAATTAAGTTAGGTGGGACCTGAATAGCGATGTCATTTCCAAGTATCAATTTTGCAATCCCAGCAGTTTTGAGAGTTTCTTCAATAGATATAAGTTTATTTGGATGATACTTTATTCCCATTTTGTTTGTAAAATTCTGTATTATAACTTCTTGGATATGATTATATCTAAGATTGATTTCTTTAATTAATAGGAGATCGTTCACGCGATCTGAAAACTTCTCCCCAATTCCTAAAAGTAAACCTGTTGTGAAAGGAATTTTCAATTTTCCCGCGTTTACAATGTGGTTAATTCTATTTTCTGGAGTTTTACCAGGTGAATTTTCGTGAACTCCACCAATTTTAGAAAGAGATTCACAAGTACTTTCAATCATCAATCCCATACTAGCGTTACATTCCTTTAAGCTTTTTAATTGCCCATATGTGAGCATCCCTATATTTGTATGAGGTAGTATATTTACGCCCAATAGTTTTTCGCTTAAATTTCTTACAAAATGAAAGAAATCATTAAATTTTCTTTTTTCTAATTCTTTTTGGACTTCTTTAAAATTATCGGGAAATTCACCTGACATTAATAAGGCTTCTGTACATCCATATCTTATTGCAGTTTGAATGAATTCTTTAATCGTATCCTCTTTAATTAATACAACATTGTCTTCTTTGTTTTCTTTAGGTATATTTTGATTATAAAAACAATATCCGCACTGATTCTGGCAAAAATTTGAAAGGGAAAGTGTAAAATTTTTGGAAAATGTTATTATCTTTTGTTCTTCTCTTGGTAACTCCTTTTTTATGCTTACAATTTTTTCTCTCAGCTTGTTAATTGATAAATTTTTTAGCTCTTCTATTTTCTTTGAACCATCCATCATTCTTCTTTTTTATAGTTAAGAGTTACATAGTTATTTCTACTACTCACATCAGATAACAAATATCTTGGGCTCTCAAACATTTTTGCAAATCCCTCTCCTTCCACTAAGCTTACAGCGTTTTTACCTCCAGCCATCCAAGGCGCAATTGCAATTCTAATCTCATCTACTAAATTATTTTTAATAAAACTCCAATTTAAATTGCCTCCACCTTCTAATAGAATTCTTTTTACACCCTTATGATATAGAATGGGCATTAAATTAACGACATCAACTCTACGCCCTTTTCCTGACTTTATAATTTCAATATTTTTAGATTCGAATTCTTTAATCTTCTCGACTGGAGCATTTTCAGTTGTTACTATTATGGTGGGATAAATTTCAGGTTTAAAAGTTACTACATTTGATTCAATTGGTATTGAAAGCGTGCTATCTAATACAATACGAAAATATCCTTTATGTTCATAAAATTTTATGTGTAGTTTTGGATTATCCATAATAATTGACCCTTTACCAACCATAATGGCATCCACTTCAGTTCGAAGTTTGTGAACCGCTTTCCAATCG
>JAHLWV010000498.1 GCA_019057735.1 Promethearchaeota archaeon
CATAAATAAGCACAGACACCGCATCCGATACATCTATTATCATTTACAACTGCGACAGCATCTACAAGTTCAATTGCTTCAGCACTGCAATTTTGAACACAAGTACCACATCCAACGCACTCGTTTTCGTCTACTTCTGCCAAGTAGGAAGTCAAATCCATTAAAGGTATTGCTCCGGCGTAATGGAGTTCAAAGGTGCCACAACAACATTTGCAGCAATTACAAAGACCATCAATTTCTTTTTCTGGATCCAAATTAGTATGAAAAGCTTTATGAACAAGCCCTTCGTCTTCGGTTTTTTTCAATATTTTCATCGCTTCTTCTTTTGAAATGCGTTCAGCAAAGCCATGTGAGATAAGAAATTCAGCGGTTCTGCCAAAAGCGAAACAATTTTTCCTTTCATTTGTTTTTTTGCAAGGATCATCGAGAAGATCTTTTCGATGTCTGCAATAACAAGTTGTTAGTCCTATAGTATCGTAATTATCTATAATTTTGGAAAGTTTTTCAAAGGGTATCATTACTTCTTGCTTTACTTCGATTTCTTCTTCGACAGGAATAACTCTATCAATTGAAGAAGTGTTTTTGAATTCTTTCATCATTTGATCGTAATTAGTTTGAGTCCCTTGGACTAATTCGTTATAGAATTTTTCATATAGATTTGCTAGTTTCTTTTCTTTTTCACCCGTCTCACCGCGCATTAAGGTAAACTCAATTATCCCTGGAAGTAATGGCGTTATTCGATAGACCATAATGCCTGTACTTCTACTGGGAATCCCAGAAATAACGCCAATATGCATTAGAGCGATTAACATTTCATTTAGTGAATTTGAATCCAAATCAGTTAGAGGTTTAATCTGGTCAATGTTATAAGAACGCTTTTTAAATATTTGAAAGAATCTTGCTTGTTCTTCTGTCATTATTGTTTTTAATATCTCTATAATGGTATCGCTTACTCGAATTGGAAGTTTACCAGCTTTTATAAAACTTCTCGCAACTTTGTACCATATTTTCTCATTCATTTAAATCATTTTTTTAATTATTTTTATGGATTAAACTTTGATAAACTGATATAAATACTTTATTTTTGTAAGTCTTGAATGATTGCTTCCATTCGTTTTTTTACATTACTTCTTAGATATCGATGATGATCAGTAGGAATATAGAACTTTTCACCCTTTAGAGCTTGAAACAAAATCTCGGCTACATCTTTTGGAGATATCCCGTTTTCGATTGATTGTTGATAAGCTTTCATAATTTGTTCTAATTCAGGATTAGTGGTTGTATCATGATACAGCTCTTTGGGTCGATTTCTATCGCTTTCTGTAAGATTCGTAAACGCAAGTCCAGGACATAGAGCTAGAACTTTTATTTTCCCGTCGAAACGCTCTAACTCATATTTTAAAGATTCAGAGAGCGCGATTATGGCGTGCTTAGTTATACTATAAATTCCTGTGCCTATCGTTGGAATTATTAATCCTGCCATAGAAGCTGTATTGATGATATAGCACTCAGAATCTTGTTTGAGCATTAGTGGAACAAAAATGTGAATCCCATGAATGACACCCCAGATATTTACATCGAAAATCCATTTCCATTCAGATAAAGAGTTTTCCCAAATAGTTGTTGATGATTTATTAGCAAAACCAACGCCAGCATTATTGCATAATATATCTATTGCTCCAAAATGATCGATTGTTTTTTGGGCTAATGTTTTAACATCATCAATTTTCGAAACATCGGTTACTACTGACAAAACATTTGAACTTATTTCTCTTAATACTTCCTCTGTTTTAGCTAATGCTTTTGACTCAATATCAGCTAAAACAACCTTCATACCCTCTTGTAGAAATTTTTCAGCTATACCACGTCCAATCCCACTTGCAGCACCAGTGATTACAGCTACTTTATCATTAAATTCTTTCATGATCTTAATTAATCTATTGTTTTTTTTATATTTTTGTTAGATTGATTATTTTTTAGTTTGGGATGTTATTAAAAATTTTATCCCTCGATCTACCAAAAAGGTTAATAATTTAATATGGAACTTTATCCAAGAAAAGATTTAAGGCTTATAAACCCAAATATGTGCCGCAAAAGGAGTTCGCTCTTCTTTTACTGGAATATATGTTGATAAGTATATTAAAAAAAAGAAATAATTAATTTATTTGAGATTTAACCTTTTATTAACTAAGATTACAGAGACAAGACCAATTGTTAAACATAAAATCATTAAACTATATCCTGAGATTATAGGATCTAGCGTTGGTTCTCCTGATGGAATCTCCACAGCAACAAGAATACAATTTGAAGTACTATTGCCCAAATTATTGAAGGCTACACCTATAAAGTAATAAGTACCATCTGAATATTCGCTTAAGGGAAGTGAAAGGGAGATAGTTTCCTCTGTTAGTAAAGTTAAGCTTCCATTAATTTCTGTGATATAACTTGAATATCGATAAATTGAATAATTATTTAACTTTCATCCCTAATAGTACTTCTTATAAGGAATTAATATCTATGAAATATAGTTCTATAAGGATAGATTATGAACAAAACCGCGATATTGTGCTAAGGGACAACGAAGATTTTTATATT
>JAHLWV010000499.1 GCA_019057735.1 Promethearchaeota archaeon
TCTACGGCGCTGGACTCAGAATCCAGTGACAAAGGTCTTCGGGGGTTCGAATCCCTCTTCCCGCATTAAAAGTTATATTCTGATGTCTTAAATAATAGAAAATTGATTGAGACTTAATATTTTTATTTCGCAATATCATTCTTATTTCATTGGCTTAACAAATACGGTGTTTGAGAATAATAATAAAAAAGTCGGCTCCATCAATCTCTAGTAGTAAAAAATCTTATAGGAAAAGAATAAAAAAGAAATTAATAAAAAAAGGTAACCCAGAACCACAAAAACAAGATAAATATGAAAGAAAACTCTGGCGTCCTTACAATCCTTGGCCACTACCGTAAGAATTTTTCAATGTGTCCTATTTATTTAAATCTTAGATCAATTTTCATTATGTTAATGAACTTCGAGTTCATTTTCACATTTTGGACAGAATAAAGGCAATTCTTCTTCACATGGTTCCAACTCGTCGCTACCGAGTAAATTTCTCCAACATATTAGTTTTCCGTCTTTTTCTACCATATCGCGACCGTGATGTTGGGGAATTATATTTTTAGTTTCACACGATTGGCATATAATTATTTTAGCATCACTTTCTAAGATTTCTAAAGAAGTATCTTTAAATTTCGTTCTGTATCTAAATATTGTCATTCCATTTATTAAGACCAAAAGAGAAACGCCCATATCGCCGATTCCAACAGCAAGCCACAGAGTCATTAAGCCACCAACAGTTAGAATCGCAAAAGTTACTTTGACAATAATTGAGGTCCAAATATTCTGCCTTATAATTCTATTTGTCTTCTTTGTAATATCAAAAAATGTCAATATTTTCTTCAAATCATCGCTCATTATGATTACATCTGCTGTTTCTAAAGTTAAATCAGTGGCTGAAGCACCAATTGCAATTCCGAGATCCGATGAGGCAAGAGCAGGAGCATCATTTATTCCATCGCCCACCATGGCAACTCCTTTATATTTTTTCTTTAAATCTTTTATTTCCTCTAATTTTTGATCGGGTAGCAGTTCACCATAAGAAGAATCAATATCTAAGCACGCCCCGATTGTATTGCATACTTGCTGATTATCCCCCGAAATCATCGCTGACTTAAAACCCCTTTTTTTTAATCCATCTACTAAGAGCGGAGCAGATACTCTTAAGACATCTCTAATGGTGATAGCTCCTAATATGGTTGAATTTTGACCGAGGAGTATCGGAATTGTTCCAGATAATTCAATTTCAGTTAAAGTTTCTTCTGGGAAGTTAAATTTTAAGTCTTCAAAAAATCTCTTACTCCCTACAAAATACAATTCTCCTTTAATTTCTCCCCTGATACCTTTTCCTTTTATAATAGTAAAAGATTCTACCGGATATAAAGATAAATTCATTTGTTTTGCTTGCAATACTATAGCTTTTCCTATAGGGTGCTCTGAGAGCGTTTCTAAACTGGCAGCAATTTTTATAACCTCCTCTTTATTTAGAGCATACTCAAAAATTTCAAAGACTTTTAAATTACCTTCAGTGAGGGTCCCAGTTTTATCAAAAGCGATTAGTTCGATACTCTTTGCTATTTCTATAAATTTATTACCTTTAACAAGAATTCCTTCTTTTGCTAACTTCGTAAGAGCGGCTATATTCGCTAGAGGAGTGGATAATGTGAGAGCACAAGGACAAGATACGACTAAAAGAATTAATCCTCGATAGAACCATTGATTAAAATCTAAACCAAACAATATTGTTGGTATGAACATGACGAGAAGCGAGCTAATTAATATGATTGGGGTATAATACCTCGCAAATTTTTCTATAAAGCGTTCGCTATCACTTTTATTTTGTTGAGCTAATTTTATACTTTGGGCAATTTTTGCGACTACTGTATTTGAACTTTCTCTCGTAACCTCTATATCAACGAAACTATCGCTATTGATACTTGCTGCGTATATTTCATCGCCAACACTCTTAAAAACAGGAAGCGATTCACCAGTAATTGCGCTTTCGTTGAAGTACGATTCACCTTTTATTATTTTCCCGTCGATTGGAGCTTTCATCGCAGGTTTAATTCCAACGATGTCACCAACTTTTATCTCAATTGTAGGAACTAATATATACCCTTCGTTAGTTTTTAATAAAGCTTCGTCTGGAGCTAACTCAAGTAGCTCTTTGATAGCGTTCTTTGATTTATCTGTAGTTAATTCTTCCAAATATTCTGCAATTGCATATAACAATATTGCCATTGCTCCTTCCTGACCGTGTAAAATAAAAAAAGAAGCGACACCTGCAACTAACATTAGAATATTCGCAGTTATTCTTTTAGCTAGGACATCTTCTATAGCCTCCCTTACGATTCCATAACACGAAAGTAATACTGAAGCTACTGCTAAAATTTGGCTTAGAAATACCGCGTCGGTAAAAAACTCTAAAAACATTGAAATTCCAAGTAATATCACGGAAGGTATAATGAAAAACCAAAATTTTTCCTCGAAAAATGATTCTTCTTCTTCCTCCATCTCTCCATCTAAACATAGGGTATTTGTACACTGAGTTACGATATCAATCACCAAGTAATGTAAAAGCGATGTGTCTAAAAAGCTTTATATTA
>JAHLWV010000500.1 GCA_019057735.1 Promethearchaeota archaeon
AAGGTTTATATGACATCCATCTAAATTTTTACAAAACAAGTAAATGAAAAAAAATGGGGTTATCTAAAAGGCATTAACCTCGAAAATTAGGGATTTTTTTTTGATATATTCATAAAGTTTGATATTATCTCTAATTTCATTAATAATATATTCATTTTCTAGAACTTTTAACTTTTCCTCAGATCAGTCAATGATGGAAAAAACCGAAGAAAATATCCCAAAACTTATTAAAATTATGCAAGAAATCTTAATGCTATTCAGCGATATTTTAACCCTCCCTATAAGAGTATTAATTTCCGAAGGTCATTATGGTCTGAAAACAGCTATAAACTCGGTTGTATCTGAAGAAGAAGGGCTGTTTGGTAGTATCAAAGACAGAATTGATACGATTTTTGATTGTGTTCAAGAAATAAGGCAATAATTAAAGAAAATTAAAAAAAAAAATTAAAAATAAATTTTTTTTATCTAAGTTTTAAAGCCAAGGTACATCCATAAAGCGAAGGTCATCATTATCCCTCTTACGAACCCAATAGCAATACCGGGTGGAACAATAGAATCTAAAGCTCCGCAAACGACAAAAATTATAAATCCTAATGCTAGATAAATAAATTTTTTTCTCAACTCTCCAGTTGCCTGCTTAGCTTTTATTAAGAAACCAAAACCTAGAAAAACAAGAGATGCAATGAGAAAAAAAGCAACTAGCAAGAAGGTTGGGTGAGTTCTAACAAAACTAGCATCAATTAAATCTTGACCGGGAGTGACAAGTACCCATATGAAAGAATCAGTTGCATGGAACCACAGAAAGTATTCAAATATAACTCCTAAGACTAAAAAACCTACAACTAGGAACCATTTTTTTTTTGGAATTAAAAGCGAACCACCAAGGTACATCGAGACAACTAATGCCGGGGCAACCCACATATAACTTAATATCGAATAAAAGTAGATAGGTGTTATGTTGGTTCCTGTGAATGTAACCAAAATAAAATCTATAAATGGACCAAGCCATAGAAAGCCGATGAAAAGCATTGTTAAAGCCGCCCATGTTAAAAGTTTTGCTTTTAATTTAATCGATTTATATAATGATAGGAAAGCAAAAATCGTAGCTGATAAAAGGATACCCGATGCCGTCAAACCATCTAATAAACCTAACGCATCAACCATTTTGATATCACATCTTTTTTTTAATTTAGTTTTATTTAAATTCTATATATTATATTGTGGATTTTGTATTTATATTTATAATTATTTCTTGATTGAATTCAATCATTTTTCTCAATAAAAAGGTTAATTACTATTTTATAACGACACAAGTAATTTCGCAAGCTTTAAGTCCTTTTCTATCATATCACTTGGATATCACACCCTTAAATAAGGGTTTTCTTTGCCCTTAGATTCATGGAAAAACTTCAAATAACAAGGAGCTCACCCGATCATGATGAACTGGTTGAACTCTACAAAAAGGAAAAAAACTCCAAGCTGAAAGAGCGATATTATGCTCTCTTTTTAATGCACAAATTCATGAACTGCACCACAGTCGCAGAATTGATAAAAGAATCCCGAAGAACGATTCAAACATGGGTAAAGTCGTTCAATAAGGGAGGATTAGACGCAATCGCACCAAATTCACCTCCAGGGCGCCCCTCAAGCCTTTCTGAAGAACAAAAAGAATCGTTAAAAGCAGATGTGTTAACGCACTCTCGTGAATTAGGATATGAATTTAGCAACTGGGAAGGGAAGAACGTGGCGCACCACATTAAACAGAGATTTGATGTGGAATTAAACGTTCGCCAAGCACAAAGACTCCTTCATGAGTTAGGATTCACGATGCAACGCCCACAATATGCCTTTCCGAAAACCGATCCTGAGAAACAGAAGGATTTTTTAACCAATTTTAAAAAAGTCTGGATTCTCTCTGAGAAAATGGCATAGTTATTTTCCAAGATGAGGCGAGTATTCAGTTTTCACCGTCCATCACTCGCATGTGGTCGTTGAAGGGGCAACGGCCGAAAGTCTTCACGTACGGCGGTCGGCTACGGCAACAGCTCATTGGTGCCGTTGATCCTATAGACGGAAAGTGCATGTGGCGTTTTCTGATACTTTAAAAGCTCAACAGTTTCAACATTTCTTAGAACGACTTCTTGCCAGGTATAAGGATGCCGGGAAAATCCTCTTGGTTTTGGATAACGCTCGAGCGCACCATTCAAAAGAGTTGGAACTTATTTTAAATAAGTTAAATAATTTAGGAGAGCCCCCCGAAAATTCAGACAACGAGAGGGATTCTCCTCTTATCGAGGAAGAAAGTTCACGACCTTCTTCTAAAAATACATCACTTTTAATTAAAAATGGTGAACCAAAAATGGTAGAAAATGATCTTTGTATTGAACAAGAACAAGAACAGGAAAATATCCTAAGTGATAACGACAACGAAAATTGGAATAGTATAGGCCTTATTACCAAATAAAGATCTTAATTCATTCCACGATCTTAAATTATGATGTAAACTTTCCATTCGACAATCAGCTACTCTGATGATAAAATAGTCATATTTTAAAGTGTTAAACATAACCTTAATATTTTCTAAA
>JAHLWV010000501.1 GCA_019057735.1 Promethearchaeota archaeon
GAAATAAAATTTTTCTCACTTTTGAACCCGCGACCTTTGCCTGTTTGGTTCATTAATATGAATACCAAGGCAATGCTCTACCACCTAAGCCACGGAGGCAAGACTTATAATTGTTATTTTATAAATTTTTAACTTTATAAATTATTTCTAAATTAAAAATTTTTTTACTCCTTACGAAGGATAAGTTAGAAATTGATAAAGTAAATTTATAATCAATATGGATGCTCTGTGTGCATAAAAAGTTGTCCCTTTAGTTATAGGGACTATGAAGAATTACGATTGGAAGAATGAATTTGCATTACAGAATTTGTTAAAGTCCTTCTTTACTTTTCTTATATCTAACTGGAACATGAACTTGTATCTTAGGTATGAATATTTTAGGAATTTTAATTTTGGGAATCGAAATTAAATTATTGTGACTTCTAACTGAAACAATTTTATTAGCGTTTAAAATTGGTATTTCATTCGGAATGTCTTCTAATTTAGAAATATTAATCGATTCTTGATATTTCGTATCTTCAACTAACGGCGAATTTTCTTCATGTTCGCTAATATCTATAAGCTCTTCTACTTCTTTTAGGGCAGCATCACCAATAATCTCTTCTGCATTATCCTCAATATACTCAACAAGTTCCAATTTTTTAGTTTGCAAGATTTTGTGATAACTCTTAGCAAAGTTTTCATAATTTGAATAGCGTCTCAATTCTTCATCCGTGAAAACCCAACCTGTATTAGGATCGTATAACATTCCCGTGATTTTAATATCTGAAGGTATCTCTCGTGCTTTCCGGAACTTCTGGACTTGACTTTTAATGTTCATAATTTCATCAGTAAAAGCTTTGAAAAATTTTTGAAAGCCAAGATAAAAATTCGTTTCAGACCACATGAATCTTTTTATTGCTGAATCGTTCAATTTATCTATTAAAGTACCTACGTGAAGTTTTTTCATTCCGCAGTCGAGATGCCCTAAAACTGCTATGTATTGAATCTTATATTTATGTATAGCAACTAAAACAGATCTTAAAATATCTTCAGTGTATATATTTCCAGCATTTCTTAAAACAAACACATCTCCGGGTTTTAGTTGGAATATTCGGTAGACATCAATCCTAGGGTCCATACAAGTGAGAATCAATATGGGATATCTTGGGATTTTATTATCAATTTGATTAAACTCTTCTTCTTGTAAAATTTTCCATTGATATTGTTTATTACCTTCTACAAAGAATTGGTCTATATCTTCAAAATTTTCATTCAAAATTCATTCACTTTAATTTATTACTGGCCTATATATTTTCAAATCTTAATCTTATTATTCTCTTTTAACTTTAAAATTAGTAAAAAAATGTTAAAAATAAAAAAAAAAAATTAACTCTTATTTCTGGACTAATAGTTCTTTAACCTTAGATTTTAAATCTCCGTTTCCTAAGAAGTTCTTTATCTTATCGGAGTATTCAGGCAATAGTTGCAAAAATGGCAAAATCGCTTTTGAAAGAGAGCTAAACGCCTCGTCACCACTACCCATAATGAACATTTTATCAGGGCTTAAATGCTTAAATATCTCAGGTAAAATGTTAGTTAATTGAACTGCTAGGAACCTTTGATCGGCATTGCTCATGGCATCTACTTGTTCTCGGAATCCTTCCGCTTGTGCAAGCATTTGTTGCCTTATGCTTTCAGCCTCACCTTCTGCTTGAGCAATTAAGGTTTTCTTAATAGCATAAGCTTGACCATCAGCTTCAATTACAACTCTCTGCCGTTCACCATCGGCTTCAATCTTTTTACGTTCGCGTTCTTTCTCAGCAATAGCGATTTCTTTCTCTTTCCTTCGAAGTTCAATATCTCTCTGAACTAATTGCTCTCGAGTACCTGTTTCGCTCTGTACTTCGAGTTCTCGCAACTTTGATTCACGTTCTGCATTTGCTTTGGCAATTCTAGCTTTTTGATACTCAACTGCCTGCTTGACAGCTTCCATGTTCTTTTTTAATTCGGCTTCTACGATTATGACTTCCAATATTTCGAATGTTTCGATTAAAATACCCCAATCTGCTGATAACTCGTGTAAATCTTTCATGACATGATCAATCATCTCCCTTCTTTCTCTAATGATTAATTCAAGTGGCATATTTGCACATATTGTTCTCATCACTGCCTCGGCAGCTCCTTTTAAAATCTTTTCAACATAGTTCTCGTCCCGCAAGTTCCATGAAACCGCGCTATACGCTTTTTCAGGATCAACGACTTTCCAAATAATCATGCCTACGAATTCAATATTTTGGTATTCCTGTGAAACTACCTGATCGTGGGCTTCTAAAATCGTTTGTATACTCGTAGTCGGAATAACAATATATTCGTCAATCAAGGGCAATAACCATATGCTACCACCGAGACCTGCTGATTTTACCTTACCATTTCTCAAATGAATTACGAACTGGTTAGTCTTAAATTTCCGGTATCGTGAAGCCATAAAAATTATGAATAAGAACCCAATTATCGTACAAGTCACTGTAATACCGAGAGCCCATATATTTATCTCTTGAAACAACATTTTTTTTAAATTAACCTCCTTTATTTTTAA
>JAHLWV010000502.1 GCA_019057735.1 Promethearchaeota archaeon
TTACGCACAAAAAACCGCTGAATTCGCCTCTTACGCAATTTTAAAAAATTTACAACATGTAAAGAAATCTACCACCTTCTATTTACACTTATTAACTAAATATCTATATTCTGAGTTTCAATACACAATGAAGCTAAGATGGCTTGTTTTTAATCAAATTAATACTCGATTAAAGTACTATCCTACGCATTTAATGCTAAAAATATTGAGAGAAAAATTACTAGAAGTAACCCAAGGGATCAGGTCGTATAGATGGTTTCGAGTGAAAGATTATTTTTAACTTAAAATGTTCCAATAACAATAATAGAAATTGTTCTTCTAAGATATTCCACCTCATATAACGATAAAAATTTCGAATTTGTTCATGTAATATGCTAGAAGCCAAATAAAAGCAGTGTGGACGATGGCTAATGGGAAGAGAATTATACTTGGAGTATCGAAAGGAAATATCGAATAAATCGTGTAAGCAATCAACATATGAATTAAATAAAAAATGAACGCATTCTTCCCTACAACGCTGAATATCCTCTCTTTTTTAATGAAATTATAATTAGTTTCCCATTCTTCAAATATGAAATATAAAAGATAATAAAGTATCGACGCCACTCCTACGCTAATTAAAATATAGGGTAGCGAAATATAGGACCTACTTACACCCCAAACGAAACCAGTTCCAATCCCAATTAGTAGACAAATAAACCCTCCATACAAAAAATGGTGCTTTACATGCTCCTTACTCTTCCCTAATCCCTCGGCTAAAAACGAAGATAAAATCATCATAGAACCCCATGAAAGTACTGCTAAAATACCTCCTTCTACCGAATCGTAAATTATTACGCTTGCAGGAGTAAGAAGAATTAACTGATGTAAAATCATTAAAATGATGGCAAAAGTTAGCTTCACAAATGGTTTTAATTCGAGTATCGGTAATACCATTAATCCTGAAAACCCTAAAACTTGAAGGGTACCCCATCGAAAGTAAAATCCGTCGAGATCGATATATACAGTTAATAATAAGCCTATAGCAATGAAAATTAAAAATCTGCGGATAAATCTAAATGCTGCTCTTTTCTTCCCAAATTTTTCAACGCGCCGTTTATACGAGATTTTCATATTAAGTGCCAGCATAAATACAAAAAAGGGTGCCACCAAATCAACATATGTTAATCCATACTCCCCAGCGTGCTTAGACCAAGCTGGAACATCATCATATGGATGGAAAGTGTTAAGAAAAACCATTAGAAGGATTGTCAGCCCTTTAAATACATCTATGCTTAAAATTCTTCTATATTGAGGAGTAACAATATCTTCCTCTTCCTCTTTAGTCATATCTCTGCGAAATTAGAATTCAATTATAAATTAAAAAAGAAAATCTAGTTATAAGTATTACTAGCAGTTTAGATTTTCCACTGGCCTTCTTCGTAAATAACCTTCCCATCGGCAATTAATTTTGATCCTGGCAATGTCATGTCTTTAAGGATGTCCCAGTGAATTGCACATTTATTGGTTGATCCTGTTTCAGGCGGTCCTGCACCTAACGCGCAATGCAGAGTCCCTCCTATTTTTTCGTCAAAAAGCATGTTTTTTGTAAAATCGGTGACACCGTAGTTAGTTCCGAGAGCAAATTCACCTAAGACTTTAGCACCATCCATAGCTATTAATTCATGAAGCAGGTCTTCAGATTTATCTGCTGTTGCTTTGGTAACTTTTCCATCTTTGAATTCTAAGTAAATGTTTTCTACTTCTCTTCCTCCATAAATTCCGGGATATGTAAATCTTATATGTCCGTTCACAGAATCCTCTAAAGGACTTGTAAATACTTCACCATCAGGTAAGTTCTTATGTCCGCAACAATTTATCCATTTTCTACCCTTCACTGAAACGATTAAGTCAGTATCTTCACCTAAAACTTGGATTTTATCCACTTTTTCTAAGTACTCAACGAATTTATCTTGTTTCTTCTCAACAGCCTTCCATTCTTCTACTGGATCTTCTTTATCTAAAAGGAGTGCTTTCCGAACAAATTCAAAGTACGAGAACAGGTCCATATTTGCCTCTTGAGCGAATGCATTACATGGGAAAGGAACGATAACCCAATTCAATTCACCTTTCGCAGATCTTTCCATATAGATTTTCATTAGCTCTTGATTTGCGGGTGAACCTCTGGATTTAGCAACCTTTTTAGGATCAACTAAGGAGAGTTTCTTCGGGTTATAATCAGCAAAAATATTGATTAGACAGTCAAACTCGTTTATCACCATTTTTCTGACATTATCCACATATTCTAATTGTTCATCAGAACCATATTTATAAAGCAATTCTTGTGTTCCTTCAATTTGAGGAACTAAGAATGGATGGCCACCAACTTTTAGAACTTCTGCATAAATTGCTTGAAGAAGTTCTTCAGCCAATACTGGTCCAAATATAGCCACTCGTTGTCCTTTTTTTACGTCCACGGCATAGTTTACCGCTAATTTCGCTAATTTTTCGTAAAATTCACTTATCATACCTTTTTAAAATTCTTTAAACTTTAAAAATCATTCTCAGTTGATTCAATTTATACCAAGTCTTATTCAT
>JAHLWV010000503.1 GCA_019057735.1 Promethearchaeota archaeon
CTTCTATTCCTTCATCGAATAATCCTACGGTATTAGGATTGGTTAACATTAATCCAACCGTATCTTTGTCCATCAGTTTTGCTAATTCTCCAAGGTCTACCGTTCCTTTTTCATTTGATTTTACTTCTACTACTTGAAATCCACCCATAGCGGCTGAAGCAGGATTAGTACCATGAGCGGAATCGGGAATTAGCATCTTATGTCGAATGTCCCCATGGTCTACAAAATATTTTCTCATAATGAGAATGCCAGCTAATTCTCCATGTGCTCCCGCAGCAGGAGCCATAGTATATTCATCCATACCGGTTATTTCGCATAGCAGTTTATTTAAATCATAGATAATCTCCAAACAACCCTGCACGGTCTCTTCGGGAGCCAAGGGGTGAGCATAAATAAAATTACTCAATGAGGCCAATTTTTCATTAATTTTGGGATTATACTTCATGGTGCATGAGCCTAAGGGGTAAAAACCATCATCAAGGCCGTAATTTAATTTAGAAAGTTTAGTAAAATGTCTGATAACATCTACTTCAGAGACTTCACTAAGTAATTTTTTATCTTTACTAATAGCATATTCAGGCAGGCAATCTTCAATTTCTATTTCTTTAAATAAATCATGGGGTAGGGAATAACCATCTCTACCTTTTATACTTTTTTCAAATATTAATTTCATATTTATCTCTCCTTATTCCGAAAGAATTTTAGCTACTAAGTTTAAGTTATCCTTGCTCAGTACTTCGGTAACGGCAAAGAGTAGAACATTATTTAAATTTTTCTCTTGATAAAATTCGCAAATCTTGAGAGGGGGAACAAAGTTGTTTTCCAGAAGTTTTTTATTTATAGAAGAGATATCATCTTTGCTCTTCAATAAAAACTCGTTATAGAAAGGACAGTCAAATACTCTTTCAAATTTTCCGGTTTGTAATAATAAATTCTCTAAATAATGAGTAGACTTAGTATTAAGAAGAGAAATTTGATAAAGACCTTCAGTTCCCATTAAAGAAAGGAAAATATTAGCAGCCAGAACATTTAGATTGTGGTTAGTGCAGATATTAGAAGTTGCTTTTTCCCTCCTTATATCTTGTTCTCGAGCTCGTAAAGTCATTACAAAAACTCGTTTCCCATCAACATCCACTGTTTCCCCTACAATTCTTCCGGGAATCTGTCTGATATACTGTTTCCTGGTTCCTAAATAAGCATTATAAGGACCGCCATAATTTAAATCCATCCCAAATGATTGGGCATTACCAGCCACGATATCAACCCCCATCTCTCCGGGAGCTTTTAAAATTCCCAAGGACATACTTTCCACAATTACGTTTATTAACAGTACACTTTTAGAATGCACTATTTCGGAAATTTCTGCCATATTTTCTATACCACCAAAGAAATTGGGATTTTGGATAATTATAGAGGCCACGTCTTCATTGATCAAGATTTTTAATTTTTCCATATCAATTAAACCTTTTTTATAAGGTAGCTCAATAATTTCTGTTTCATGAGGAGCTAAATAGGTTTTGATTGTTTCTCGATAATGAGGATGAAGTAAATTCGATACAATAATTTTATTTTTATGAGTTAATCTTAGGGACATCAAAACTGCTTCAGCAGTTGCTGAAGCACCATCATAAATAGAGGGGATTATCACCTCCATCTTGGTAAGCCGGGAAATATAGCTCTGGTATTCGAATATAGATTGTAAGGTGCCTTGACTCAATTCGGGCTGATAGGGGGTGTAGCAGGTCCAGAACTCTTCTCTCTGTAGAAGAAATTTTACCGCTTCTGGGATAAAGTGGCGGTAGGAACCAGCGCCTAACAAAGGTTTCATTGAGTAAAAATCTGCGTTCTTTTTAGCAATTTGGTAAATTTTATCTTCTAATTCGCTTTCCGACATCGCCTCTGGAATATTTAATTTTTCTTTCGATCGAAGGCTTTGAGGGATATTTTCAATTAAGTCTTCAAAGGAAGAAACCCCAATTTCTTTTAGCATCTCCTTTTTCTGTTCTTCAGTAGTAGGTATGTATCTCATAATAATTCACCTCTATTCTTTTCTATACTCAGAATATTCTTGAGCACTCATCAGATTCTTTAATTCACCCTTATTTTCTATCTTTATTTTTGCAATCCATCCTTCTCCGTAAGGTTCTTTGTTGATAATAGAAGCATCTTCAATAACTTTTACGTTTGCTTCGGTTACTTCGCCTGCTACCGGAGTTTTCACATCAGATACGGCTTTTACAGATTCAATAGTAGTAATCATTTCATCTTGTTTTAATTTTTTCCCTTTTTCAATTTTTTCCAGGTAAACAATATCTCCTAACTGATCCTGAGCATAATCAGTAATTCCTATTGTCCCGATACTATCTTCTACCTTTAACCATTCTTCACTTTTGGTATAATATAAATTTTCTATAACTTTATTACTCATTTGATATCTTTCCTCCATTCATTTTTTTATTTTATAATTATTTTAATTAAAATTGTTACAATATATTTTTTGATTTACTCTGAACATCAACTCCTTATTAATGAGTCGTTAGTTTTAAATACAAGTTTTTAGTTTTCAGTTATCG
>JAHLWV010000504.1 GCA_019057735.1 Promethearchaeota archaeon
GCGACTCTACTTATATTACAACGTCAAATATGAAGTCATTTTAAAAAAAAAGAAAATAATATTAATTGAATTGCGGTTTTTTATCTTGCCATGGAGCAATATCTTCAAATGCTTTAGAAGCTTGAAGAACGGTAGCCTCATCAAGTCGCTTTCCTATGATTTGTAATCCAACTGGTAATCCATCATTGGTCCAACCACAAGGAATTGATGCCGCAGGGTGCCCAGTCAAATTAAATGGAGTTGAAAAGGAAAACCATTCAGTGGGAGTAACGCTTTTACCTCTAATTTTGGCCGGAAATCTCTCACCCAATTTTAACGCTGGAACTCCTGTCGTGGGAGTCAATAATAAATCATAATTTTTAAAGTAATGATGAAGCGTGTCATGAACTTTCTCTCTTATATCTTCTGCTTGTTTTAAATCCACGGCTGAGTATCCAAAACCAGCGTCAACCATTCTCAAGAAATCAACCTCCAGTTTATCGCGCCACTCTTTTAAATAACGTTTTAAATCATAGGCATATCCGGCAGTAACTAATGTAGAATGTGCTTTAAACTGTTTCTTTATCTTGATTTTAGCTTCTTCAACTTCCCAACCTAAACTTTCGAATTTATGAACTGCCTGTAAGACATTCTTTTCAACTTCCTCATCAATCGCTTTAATAAACCCTAAATTTAACGAATAACCAATTTTAAGTTTAGTAGGTCTATCTTCAACGATATCAAGGTACTTATAACTAGGTTTAGTTAACGAATATTTATCCGCGAGATCTATCCCTGCCATCGCATCCAGCATAAGGGCAGCATCTTTCACATTTCTTACCATTGGTCCGTAATGATCCATTGTGACCCATCCTACATCGTGAATAGGGTAACGTGGAATTCTTCCAAAAGTTGGTTTAAGCCCAAATATACCGCAGAAACTACTAGGGGTTCGAATAGAACTACCACCATCAGACCCTAGGGATAATGGTCCAAGACCAGCTGATACTTGAGCTGCCGCTCCTCCGCTCGATCCACCCGAATTACGGGTTAAATCCCATGGATTTTTTGTGGGACCAAATATAAAATTATCTGTTAATGGCCAATACCCAAAAGTAGGTGTGTTAGTTTTACCAATTAAAACCATCCCTTCATTTTTTAAGCGTTTAACAACGATTTCGTCAACTTCGGGAATAAAATTTTCGTAAATTTTACATCCAAAAGTAGTTCTTATTCCTTTAGTTAACATCAAATCTTTAATTGATGTTGGAATCCCATGAAGCATTCCTAATTTCTCTCCTTTTTTAACAGCGTCATCCGCACTTTTTGCCATATTTCGGGCTAAATCGAATGTGGTGGTACAATAAGCGTTAATTATTGGGTTTAATTTTTCAACTCTTTCAATTATGGTTTCAGTAATTTCAGTAGATGTCAGTTCTTGCGTCTTAATTTTTTCTAACATCTCATAAGCGGGCAAAAAACAGATCTCTTCTTTATTCAAATTTTTTCACCTTAGATTGAATTAATTTTAATTTTAATTAAATAATTAATAATTAAATATTTGATATGAACTATTATAAAATGATTTTAACATTAAATTCGAAAATAAATGTTATTATTGATATTTAAGATCTAATCGAGATATCTTGAATAATTACAAATGTTATAACAGATACAAAAATCTTAAATCAAATTTTTAAATTAAAGAAAATATTTATTTTTCAATTCATTATAGAAAATATCTATTGTAAAAATTTTACGTAAAATCTTTTTGATGGTAAAGTGAAACAAAAACATAAAATTATTTACTCAATTGTTTTGTTAAATTTCTTTATATTTAGTTGTTGCCTTAATTTAAATACTAAAGCACAAGATTATGGGTATTCAGTGGGTTTTAATGAGGGAACAGAATTGATTTGGGAGATTATTAAATTAGATTTAACAAGTTTTAGAGAGATCTTTGGATTTGACCCCAATTTTGAGTTAGGAGATCAAAATAGAATGATTATCAGGTCCATTTCTGAAGCTACCATTTCTTATGTGGTAAAGATAGAATTTTGGGATTATAAAACCGATTGGGGATTGGCTGGAGAACTAAAAACTTTAAACATATTTAAGAATCCAAGACTCTATGAAGAATATCTATTCTGTCTCACTCCATTGGAGGATTATCTTACAGAGGTTCTAACATATTTACCATCAGAATATTATAAAGATGTTTTTTCAATATTTAAGCAAGCAATAAGTGATACTGGAAAGGATTATCTATGGGAAAAGAAATATGATGCGAGAGGAATTCTTATAGAAGAAACTTACTCCGATGAATTTGGCCAAGTTATAATAAAACTGCAAGGAACATTTTGGATTATCCCTTTTGGGACTCATTTTATAGGATTTTCAATAGTGGCTATTGTTGCTATAATCTTCATTTCTTTAAAGAAGAAGCTAATTAAAACTACCTCTTTTTAATATTAAAATATTTAAAGAATAATAAGGTATTAGCTTAAAGTCAAAAGTTTTATAGGAATTAACCGTGCGAAGTCAAAATTTAAAGTCTTTTTGCCATTTTTTATATCCAATCTGCCAAAGC
>JAHLWV010000505.1 GCA_019057735.1 Promethearchaeota archaeon
AAGCAAGCCTCTCTGGAAGATATCGCTGAATTAGTTGGTAAAAAGTTAGCAGATATTATTTTAAAGGAATTGAACAATTAATAAAATCTTTAAAACTGATTCTCTATTACTATTTTTATTAATTCTGTTGTTGTTTCACAGAAAATCCGCGCTAAAGTATCAACTTTTGCCTCACAAATAACTCTAATTACTGGTTCTGTATTTGAAGGGTGGATTAGAACAAACCAATCTTTTTCTTTACCAAACCTTAGATCCATAGCATATTGATTAACTTCCTCACCTTCGTTAATCAATTCTTGCTTAACTCCAGCTATAATTGCTTTAACATCCTTAGGGATGATAGTAATTTTTCTTCGTTGGGAAAAGAACTTTGGAAGTTGAGCGACAAGTTTCGATATACTTTCTTCTGTATCAACCATAATTTCAATAATTTTAGCCGCTGCAAAAAGACCATCCCTAGTATTGTTAAAATCAGGAAACATAACTCCTCCACACGAGCCTTCTCCGCCAAAAATATATCGGTTCATTGAAGATTTCGTTTGATCGTTCAAGAGGTTATGCATTTTTTCAACCAAAAAAACCTCTCCGATTTGTGTTCTTATTACTTGTGCATTATATTTTTCAGCTAAAACTTCAAACATTAACGAAGAAGCTAAATTTGTAACAAATATGAATTCTTTAGCTTCGTTAATATTATTTTTTAAAAAATGTTCTGTTATAAGCGCTAATCCAATATCCTCCGGGTAACAAACCCCATTTTCACCTATAATTGCAAGTCGATCTGCATCTGAATCGTGTGCGAAACCTACATCATATTTACCTTGCCAAACTTCCATAATTAAATCTTTAAGGTTTTTAGATATTGGTTCAATCTCTCTTGGAAAAATATCATTTACAAGTAGATCATTATTAATAACTTTAACTTCACACCCCAGACCAGCAAGAATTTGGTGTGTAGCACATTTTCCTGCCCCTGCCCCCGTATCAAGGACTACTCTAAGATTATTTTCTTTTGTTATTTTTTTTATGTTTATATGTTTATAAAGTGCTTTGATGTAATCTGGAATAGGGTTAATTACTCTAACATTTCTCTTTATTGCCTTGTTATTCGTGTTATAATTTCTGAAATTGGCATTCTTTAAAGAAAGAGATATTTCTTCTAGATCATGGTTATGTAAATAAGATATTGAAGATAATAGTTTTAGACCGTTCCATTCCGGTGAATTATGAGATCCTGTAATTATGATTCCGGCGGGTATTTTTAATAGATTTTTAGTATGAATGATAATTGGTGTTGGACATATACCAACATTGATTACATTGAAACCCGTTGCAACCAATCCTTCAACTATACCTTTTTCGATAGACTTACCACTAGGTCTCGTGTCTCGTCCTACTATAACTTCTCTATTTTCACTATCAATAATTTTACCAAACGAAATAGCAATTTTCTTTGCGACTTCAAAATTAAGATCTTTTCCAGATATCCCTCGGATTCCACTAAAAGTGAAAATTAAGCTACTCCCTTCCATGATTAATCGTGGATTGAAAACTTTTATGAGATTAACGGATTCCCTTCCAATTTATATTTAACCAGCGTTAAAGCTCCCATTACTCCTATGTCGTCTAAATTTTTTGTTACTTTAAGTTGAGGTGGAGTATTAATGGTAAATAAGATAGGTTCTGTTTTGAATTGTTCAATCATGGGTGGTAGTATTAAATCACTATCTTTCATCATAGCTCCTCCAAAATATATAGAAGCACAATCGTAAAAATTGTTCACTAAACCAACCCCTACTTTAGTATAGAGGATGCATTGGGCTACTATACTCTTGGAAAATTTATCTCCTCCTCTTGCTGCTTGGAACAATTCTTTTGCAGTGATTTTTGTTTCGTCGTTATCAACCATGAACATTAAAATTTTTGAACTGAATTTGGATGTTTTTATTGCTTCTAAAGCTCTGTTTTTAACCCCTGTACCAGAACTATATACTTCCCAACAACCGAACGCACCACAATTACATTGGAAGCTACTCTGGTGATTTACGATTCCATGTCCTATTTCTGCAGCATTACCCTCCTTACCGAGAAGTAGATGTCCATTACAAATAGCTCCGCCCCCAATTCCCGTTGACATCGTAATATAAACTATATTATCTTTTTCATCATCCTTTGCTTCAAAATAATGAATTGCTAAAACTGAAGCGTTACAATCGTTGATCAGATAAACAGGAACGCCCAAAAATTTTTCCTCGATTGGATTTTTTAGTGGAATTTCCTTAAAACCCAAGTTCGCATTATTGAAAACTTGCCCGCTTTCTATATTTATCGGACCTGCGGAAGCTAAACCTATTCCTAAGATTTGATCCTTCTCAATATTATTATCAATCAGTAGTTCAGTGATTAAGGAAATTATTGCATTACTAATCGAATATTCATTTACTTTTGGTGTCTGAGCCTTTTTAATTATAATTGCTTCTTTTTTTAAGTCAATAGGACTTATAGCAACCCGAATCCAAGTACCTCCAATATCCGCCCCTATAATAAATTCTTTTTTACTCATCGTC
>JAHLWV010000506.1 GCA_019057735.1 Promethearchaeota archaeon
TCTTGCCCCACCGGCAGCCCTCCCGATACTGGGAATATATACCATCGATAGCAATGCAATGGATAAAATTAAGATAGGCATAGTAAATTTTTTATAATAATGATAATCGGTAAATATAGCGAAAAAAAATACTACTAAAGCTATTATAGCATAAATTAATTGTCTTTTTAAAAAATAATAACTATCCCCATACCATTTATAAGCCATAATGTAACTTGAACTAAAAACCATACATATACCAATAGCCATTAGAATAATTACCGTTATAAAAAGCCATAAATCAGGAGATCTTTTTTCTGTTAACATCTCAAATTAACTCCATAATTAGTCGTTAGTGAATAGTAAATAGTCGTTAGTAAGACAGCGTCTCGCTTTTAATTTCTTAACCAAGCAACCAATTTATTTAGTCGATAATGAACAGTTATTAGCATTGAATACAGATTTTCAGTTTATAGTTTTCAGTATGGCAACTAAAAAGTTAAAGCTAAAAGCGAAAAACCATAATTCAAAACTTAAAACTTTTTTCTTTAACTTTGAATTTTAAGTTATAGTTTTGCGCTTTACGCTTTGTGTTTTTCGTTAATTCGCTCTACACTATTCTACATTTTGTATTTAGCTTTCATTCATAGCCCGCACTTACGCTATACGCTATCTTGCTCTACGCTATACGCTAAAAAAGCGATACTCGATACTTATTTCTTAACGATATACGATATACGAAATACTATATACTAAATACTGGCTATTCCGATAAGAGCCAATATCACTCCAGTAATCCAAAATCTAATAATAATTTTAGGTTCTTTCCAGCCACTAAGTTCAAAATGGTGGTGGATAGGACTCATCTTAAAAATAGTTTTGCCTTTTAATTTTACCGAAACAACCTGAAGGATCACTGATAAAGTTTCAATTACAAATACTCCACCGAGTATCAGTAAAAACAACTCTGTTTTGGTAAAAATTGCCACTGAAGCAAGCGCTCCGCCTAAAGCCAAAGAACCTACATCTCCTAAAAATATCTGAGCCGGATAAAAATTATAGATTAAAAAACCGAGAGAGGTAAAGGCAACTATCAGGGCAAATAGGCTCATAGGCAATACATTTTGGATATAGGCAATTAAAGCAAAACTGAACATTGAAATAATTATTAAGCCGCCTGCCAGTCCATCTAAGCCATCGGTTAAATTTACCGCATTAACCGAACTAATCATCACTAAGACCACAAAAGGTACAAACATAATTCCCAAATCTATACTATTTTTTATAAAAGGGAGATAAATTTCTGTACCTAAATCAGTGCTTTGTTGGACACAATAGGCAACTATTAAAGCAAAGCCAATTTGAAGGAACAACTTCTGCATAGTAAGAAGACCTAATGATCGTTTCTTAAGATATTTTATTAAATCATCAACCAAGCCGATAAGGCCAAAACCGACAGTAATAATTAATGACCATAAAACATATTTATTATAAGGGACAAGGAGTAAAATTATTATTATCAAAGTAAGAATAACTATTACTCCTCCCATGGTAGGTGTCCCCATTTTATGTTGATGAAGATTTGGCCCTTCCTGACGAATTTTCTGTCCCACATTATATTTTTTTAGGTAATTAATAAAGAACGGTAAAGCAATAACCGGTATTGTAAACGAAGCTAAAATTATTAAGGGCCAATAGGTCATTATCTCCTCCTTAGGTGGGATTATTTTTTTGATACTCTTTTTGCCAAAATTCTAAAATCTCTTCCATTTTCATTTCTCGAGAACCTTTTAATAAGATAAAATCTCCGGGTTTGGTTAGACTTAATAGCTTTTTGGCTAAATTTATCTTCTCATTTTTCTCAAAAGAAAAAACTCTTTCTTCTGCCATCCCCTCTTCTTTGGAAGATTGAGCAATTATTTTTCCTCCTTGGCCCACAGTTATTAGGGTATCAATAGACAATTTTGCTACTTCTTTTCCTATTTCCCGGTGGTAAAAGTCGGTCTTTTCTCCTAATTCCAGCATATCTCCCAAGATGGCTATTTTTCTATTGTTTTGTGCAACTTCTGTTAAAGTTTCTAAAGCACTTTTTACTGATATCGGACTCGCATTATAGGAATCATTCAGTATTTTAATACCATTATAAAAATTGCTTAATTGCATATGCAGGTCTAATGGTTTGAAAGAAGATAATCCTCTTTCAATTAAATCAAATTCTATCCCCAGGGCAAAAGCAACCGCAACGGCGGCAAGGGCATTATAGATATTATACCTTCCCAATAAGGGAAAATATATTTCTCTGCTTTTATCATTTTGCACTTCAAGAGTAAATCTCATTCCTTTATCACTGACCATTCTGATATTACAAGCCATAATATCACTCTCATTCTCAATGCCAAAGGTGTATACTTTCTTACCTTTAACAATTTCCAACATCTTAAAAAAATAGGGGTCGTCTTTATTTATAATGGCTATACCGTCTTTATCTAATGATTGTAATAATTCCGATTTAGCCTTAAAAATATTATCCCTTGAACCCAATAAGCCAATATGCGCCTCTCCGATATTGGTAATCACTGCTAAATC
>JAHLWV010000507.1 GCA_019057735.1 Promethearchaeota archaeon
TTAACATCGGAAGTGTAAAAGCACAAAGATCCCGGACTATGACCGGGTGTTTCTAAAGTAAGGAGGTTAATCTCTCCGATTTTAATTATATCTCCCTCAACTAACCACCGATTAGCTTCTTTTTGTTTAAATGTTCCAGAATCATACTCTTTCCTATTATACATCAGGGGTACTTGAAAATGGCGCATAATTTTGCCTACTTTTGTTGTATGATCGAAATGACCGTGCGTTAACAAAACTGCTATTGGCTTTCCGTTCAATTCATCAATACTCCTAATTACTGCTTCGGCGTTTCCTCCTGGATCTATTACAACGATTTCTTTGGTCTTGTCTGATCCAAAAATATAGCAATTAGTACCCAATTGTCCTACGATAAGCTTTTTGAAAATCATTTTTTCTTAACTCCTTCTAATCATCTAAATATATCATCTTGTTAATAAAAAAAGAAAGAAAGATTGTAAATAACTGCTGAGAATGAGATTTTAGCATAAAGTGAATTCATTTATTGTTTATTAGATTATTAATCTCCACTAATCTATTATACACGTCTAAACCTTTAGGCGTTAATTTTACGTACTTCTTTTTATTGTTTTGTTCAATCGTAATCAATCCTCTATCAATTAAATCTTCTTTAACACGGAAATACGAATTATAGTAGCTAAACTTGTTCAATTCGTTATAAAAGGAGTGTTTGTCGATTTTATGCCCTTTAGAGTTCATTAGGACTTCTAATGTGTCTCTAAAACCTTTCTTCTTTAAAAAGCTTATCAAATCATCAATTGTCATTCTATCCCTTACCTCATTTAAATGGTATAAACTAAATTTACTTAAATGTAATAAATTATACTGATTTAAAAAACATTTTGGTTCTCTTTATTAGGTTATTTATTAGTAAGGACAAAAAATTTAATTAATCAGTCTAACTTAAACAACGACAAAATAAACTGAAATAAATTAGATCACGATTCTCATATTAATTTATCAAAATTTATTACTTGGAAATAATTTTTAAACTTGAATGGACTTTAGTAGATATTTTGAATTCGCAAAAGGCAACACACCAGTTATCCTATCTTGTCCTCATGGAGGATACAAAAAACCAAAGAGAATACCAGATAAAACAGTCGGTCCTCGAATTGCTGACAAGAATACTTACTTCATCGCAAAGTTGATTATAAGTTTATTAAAAGTTAAAAATATCCGAATTTTCTACATTCTTAACAAAATCCACAGAAGTAAAGTAGATTTAAACCGACCCTCCCAATCAGAAAGTTCCTTCAATCGTACTTCTGTTGAAGCCAAGACGATTTTTCATTCTTATCAAGAACTTTTGAACGATTTCGCTCAAGAATGCGTTTCAAAATACGGAAGAGTGTTAATAATAGATTTTCATGGATATACAAAACCCTACCGAGAATATCCAGATGTAATTTTTGGACACATCTTCGGGAAAACCCTCGACTTATTAGAAGATTCAAACAAACAAGATTGTAAAAAATATTGGGGTTGTTCACAGTTACAAACCGAACTTTCTAAGCATTTTAAAATGGATGACGGCCTGGCCTTAACGGAACATAACTTATCTTATTCTGGGGGGTATATCACTCAGCAATTTTTTAAAAAAAGCCAAATAAACGCATTACAAATCGAGGTCGCAAAAAGTATTCGATTAGACTTCCAACTTACAGAAATTCTTGTAAAAGCTATAACTAACGCAATAGTAAATTTAATTCCAAAGGAGTAAATACTAAGATTATTCCTTTAAATGCACATCATTTTCGGATAATGTAATGGAATGCTGAAAAGAAAAAATAACCCATAAAAAAAATAAGCGTTACCATAACTACAATAGAAATCTGATACTCCACCCAATTGTTGAACTCAGCGATTACTAGGAATGTAATAGCACAGATAACGGCGATTAAAAATACAATAAAAAGAAGTGTATATTTTAAAAATTCTTTTTTCCGTTCATGCATTGTTAAAATTGTAAATGAACATCCATCTTTAAGAATTGTGTCTATAATAATAGACTAAAATAGATGAATGTCAGTTTGATTTTCTCAACTCATCATCTCGAGGATAACTATCAATATGCCATAAAGGATGTAAGGGATAAATGGAAGTATCAAAGCAAAAAAGACTAAACCTATTGGTCCAATAAACGCAACACTAAGTGGAATCCACCACCACGAAAGCCCTCCTCCAACCATAAGATAAACGGATACAATTAATCCTAAAATTCCACCTGCTATTAATAGGCCTTTCATAGGTCCCGTATGTAATAAATACGCATAATATTTACCCATAAATGTATTTTTACTCTTTACTTCTGCTTTTCTATCTGAAATATCCTCTTTTTCTTCAAGCACATATAATTGTTCTTCAATCACGATAACCACCTTTTATTTTTCATTAATTTCTTTTTATTTTGAGGTTTTAATTAAATAAAATAAGGTTCAAAGTATATTATTAGTTTCTTATCTAAAACTTTAACTGAACTTTTGGACTTTTATTGTTTTGTCTTATTACAGGATTTACTACTATTTTATCAGCTG
>JAHLWV010000508.1 GCA_019057735.1 Promethearchaeota archaeon
CGTGATTTTTCGACGAAACTTCGTGAATTGCTTGGGCTATCTTTTCAGTGTTACCGGTCTGGCTAAAATAGGTTACTAGAATTTTCATGAATCAAGTAAATCCTCTTATTTATTTAAGTCTTTATATAATAATTTTAAAATTAATTAAAATATTTAACAGAACTATATTAATTACACTTTTACTCCGATAAACAATCCTCTCTCCTCCATCAACCCATCTTTTAGAAACTCTGCCTTAAGATCGGCTTTCTCCATGAAATCGAGAGTTTTATCAGTCTCAAATAAACCTAATTCATGAGTGTCCTCAAAATGTATAATATCTTCATTTTTTTCAGCAATTAAGTAATGCATCTCCATTATCGATAAGTCTCCTTCTACTTTTGTTGTATTAAGTCTTGCGATTTTAATATCTTTTCCATCGTATGTAGTCATACCGGGCTCTCCAGCTCTCCATTTGGATTTTGTAAACCAAGGTTCTACTATTAAGACTCCGCCTTTTATTAAATGATTTGCGAAGTTCTTTATTGTTTTCTCTAAGTTAGAATATGTTTTTACATAGCCTATAGAACTAAATAAGCACAGAATTACATCAAATTCGGTTTTAAGATTAAAATTTATCATATCCCCTTGTTCAAAAATCGCGTCCTTAAAATTAGTTTTAGCGACTTCTACCATATCGTTGTTAATATCAATACCCGTGCAGGAATAGTCGTTTATAAAACATTCAATATGTTTTCCGGTCCCACTTCCAACATCGAGCAACTTATTACCGTCTGATTTTTTATATTTTTTTATTAAATCTTTAACAGAATCAGCTTCTTTCTCATAATCTTTCCAATGATAAATCAAATCGTAGTATTTGGCTAATTTTTTATACATAATTTAAAATTCCTTTTTTTTAATTCAAACTTAAAATTTTTCTTGCATCGTAAGGAGAGGCAATATCCCTACCTAACTCTTTTGAAATCCTTACTACTTTTTCTACTAGTTCCTTGTTGGACTTAGCTAAAACTCCCTTTGAAAGATATATGTTATCTTCAAACCCTACTCGTGCATGCCCTCCTAGAACGATTGACATTGTAACCATAGGAAACTCGTGTTTTCCAATAGCACAGACCGTAAATGTTGAGCTTTTCGGAATACTATTTACCATATAGAGTAAATCACGCGGTGTTGCGTTAATTCCACCGTTAACACCTAATACAAAATTAAAATGCATTGGCTCTTTAATATGTCCTTTCTTATTAAGTCGTAATGCCATATCAATCATTCCCTTGTCAAAGCATTCTAACTCTGGTTTAATTCCGCGCGAATTCATTTCCGTAGCAAAGTGAATAATCGTATTTTCTGTGTTAACGAAAATTTCATCTCCTCCAAAATTCATTGTTCCACAATCAAGTGTAGCCATTTCGGGCTTTGGATTCATGAAAATTGGTTGTAATCTTTCCTCATTACCCATACCAATAGCACCCCCCGTTGACGGCTGAACGATGACATTGGGGCATCTTCTTTTAATTTCATCTACACATGCTTTGAACCGTTTTATATCTTGAGTAGGTGTCCCGTCATCTTCTCTTACATGTAAATGAATAATACTCGCACCGGCTAAGAACGCTCTTTCTGCTTCGATACCGATTTCTCTTACAGTGTAAGGTACATTCGGATTATGCTCTTTTGTTACTTCGGCACCACATATTGCTGCTGTTACAATTAATTTTTCCATATACATGATATTAATTTTTTCTTTGTTTCTCTTTTGGGACAACACAAGTTCCACTTGCTTTGCATACTACAACAGGTTCATTTAAGAAATCGGCCGCAGAATCATTTATCTCTGGTTTTAATATTATAACCTTTCTTGCCTCAAAAATCATCTTTCTTGATGTGTTACCTATTTTAATAATTTTTCCTTCAGCTTCAATATAATCACCAGCATAAACAGGAGCTAAAAATTCAATGCTGTCGTAAGCCCGAAATAAACCCTCATCTCCATCATTTTTAATTAATAACTCAGTAGCAACATCCCCGAATAATTCTAGTATTTTAGCTCCATCAACTAAATTTCCTCCATAATGAGCATCGTTTAAACTCATTCTTACTCTAATTAATGATTTCATACCAAATCAATCCTTTAATTTATTTTTCTTAAGACAAAATTATAATCTGATTTCAATATTATCTTATGAAATTAAAGATTTCTTTTATTTTCAGTGTTTCAATAATCTTCAAAACTTTGTTGTTCATGGAAAAATGATTTGAAAAATAAATTTGTTTTCTATTTTATTATCTAAAAACAACTAGATAATTTGCTTTTTATTTAAAAAGAGGATATGGATTAAAGTTATATTAAATAAAACAAGCCTTTTTCTATTCATAATATTATGTGAAAGATAAGGAATTTATGAAAAGGAGTTGATAGTAATACCAAAATTAATATGTGACATTTGTGGAAATGAAACTGATGTGCCAGTATGCTGTGAACAATCTATGATGGTCAAAGACAATTATATGTTATGTTGTTGCCAATCGAAAGAGTGTGGTTATCAACCAATTCCAG
>JAHLWV010000509.1 GCA_019057735.1 Promethearchaeota archaeon
ATGGAGAATTTGTCAAGTGAACGAATATTTGAACAAAATACAAAAATCATCAACTTTATAATTTATTTTTATCGTTTTTTCTAAAAAAGAGGATTTTTGAAAATTTTACAGAATATAAACTATTACCATTTTTTAAAAATATTACTGTAATCGACTATTTAAATGAGTAATCTAATTAATGACTATCACTCGCCTGCTGTCTTATATTATAATAATTGCTGTAAATATATTGTAATATTCTCATATTTAGTTTTCTTTTTACTATGTTATAATAACTTAGTTAATATATAAAAATTCTTTGGATAATTAAATTTATAAGAAATGAGGCAAATATTACGAGTTTCCGCGACAAATTGATTAATCTTTTTTATAAAACAGCTATCGGTAGTAAAAAAATCCGAAACTTTCTTACTCCTATTGGAATAATCTTTTTTTTCAGTCTTATTGGATTACTTATTATAATATCTCTTCGGATTGATAAACTCCTACATTTTCCCAAACTTATTTCTTATCCACTAAACACCATTATATCTTTTTTCATTCTTGTTATAGGTTTATTCTTAATGCTATGGTCAATTTTACATTTTATTAAAGTTAAGGGAACGCCTGTACCTTTCAACCCACCACCCAAATTAGTTACTACTGGACCTTATTCTTATATCAGAAATCCTATGCTTAGTGGTGTTTTTATATTAATGTTTGGATTTGGTATCTTGTTTAGATCAATTTCTCTGGTTTTTATATTTACTCCCCTTTTTATTTTATTTAATTTTCTCGAGTTAAAGTCCATTGAAGAACCAGAATTGGAAAAACGTCTTGGCAAAGACTACCTCGAATATAAAAAAAGTGTCCCCATGTTTTTTCCAAGATTTAAGAAAAATTAAAAAAGGCACTCAAATGAGTACATTTATTTTAATGAAAATACTTGAATCTGCCCCAAGCAGGTATGACCAAGGCATTTATATTCTTACTCTGGGAAAATTAGATAAGGTTTATGATCGCCTGACATCTCCTATAAAAAAGGGACAAACCATCCTCGACCTTGGCTGTGGAACTGGGGCATTAACCTTAAGAGCTGCTCAGAAAGGCGCAAAAGTAAAAGGAATCGATATTAATGCTCAAATGTTAGAAATCGCTCAAAAGCAAGTAATCAAAAAAAATCTCCTCCAAAATATTAACTTATGTGAAATGGGAGTTGCTGAACTGGAAACTGAAAAATCAGACAGTTACGATATGGTAATGAGCGGTCTTTGCTTTTCTGAATTATCTGAAGATGAATTAATTTTCACTTTAAAAGAAGTAAAGAGAATATTAAAGCCAGGAGGATTTCTTCTTGTTGCAGATGAAGTAAGGCCTAAAAATATTTTAAAGAGGATATTAAATGGGATAGTAAAATTTCCTCTGGTAATAATTACATCTATTATTACCCAAACTACTATACACTCAATAGAGAACTTACCGGAAAAGATTAAAGAAAGTGGTTTACTAATAGAATCAGTAAGGTTAAATAATATGGAAAATTTTATCGAAGTAGTAGCAAAAAATCCGAAGTAAAGAGAAAAGATAGAGGAATAAAATACAAATGAATATATTTAATTATATCACCATCAATATTATTGAAACTTTATTAAGAATGTTCCCTTTTCCTTGTAAGCCAGGTCTAATTAAAATCGGAAATCCAAATCAAAATTCTCCCGTTTTTTTAACCTGTAATTTTCATTTGACTGTAGAAAGAGTAAAAAGGGCCTTAAGAGGAATCGATTGTTACTTGCTCATCGCAAATAGCAAGGGGATCAATGTCTGGTGTGCTGCTACAGGAGGACATTTTACCAATCATGATGTTGTTTCCATTCTCAAGACCAGCGGCATCGAAAAACTCGTATCTCACCGAAAAGTAATATTACCCCAGCTTGCCGCCAGCGGCATTGAGGCTAAAACTATTCAAAAAAAGACTGAATGGGAAATAATCTGGGGACCGGTCTATGCAAAAGATATCCCCCTCTTCATAGATAATAATTTGCAAAAAACATCAACAATGCGGGAAGTTGAGTTTCCCTGGATGCAACGTATTGAAATAGCTATTGCCTGGGCTTTTCCCATTTCCATCATATCCTCTCTTATTATGATTCCATTTTGGCCCAAAGGCATCTTCTCTATCGTTTTCTTAATATGGATATTATCCTTTTTAATCTTTATATCTTTCCCTATTTACCAACACCTGTTAAGCTCTAAAGAAAAAAGGATTGGTTTTATCTTTTTCGACTTTGGAAGAGGAGGATTTCAATTAATATTATGGGCTGCCTTCATATTCATTCTTGTTTTTTATCACCTATCTTGTGGAAATTTTTCCTGGGAATTTATCTTTCGCTGGAGCTTTATTTCCCTAATCATTATTCTCATTTTAAGCATTGATTTAATGGGAAGTACTCCGTTATATAAAAGCAACTTACATAAAGAAAGGTTATTAAGAGTTATTCTGGATAAGAAAAAATGTAAAGGAATTGGTTTTTGCGAGCAAGTCTGTCCCAGAAATTGTTTTAAGGTAGATAAAAG
>JAHLWV010000510.1 GCA_019057735.1 Promethearchaeota archaeon
ATAGAACAATCCACTCTTAATAAATTTTTTCCAAATTTACCTGAACCAAAAAAGTCTGACCTCCTCGTTAAAAAAGATAAAACTGACTCGATAACATGCGATAGCAGGTATAATCTCCGTTTAGAGTCGGGGAATACGATAGAGATTGAGGAGACTCATTGCTTAGATTGTGGCAAGCGTTTAAAGAAGAACGGATTTAACGACAGAGTGGCGATCTTGGACGAAGGGCTTGGAAGGTACGAGTTCAAGCTCCATCGGAAGAGTTGTAAAAATTGTGGAGAAATAAAACCCGATTATTCTAAATTAGCACCGAAATACGGCAATTACCACGAGAATTACAAGCGCAGGGCAAGACAACATTACATGGAAGGATTAATGCCTTCCCAAATCAAGCGAACGTTTAAAATAGATTTTGGTATGGATATTTCAGAGTCTTCCATCGTCAATTGGATTAGATTAGCTGAGGAACCGCTTAGAGAGATGCTGAAAACGACTCCCGTGCCTTCAAGTGGGTATTGGGGGTACGACGAGATCCACTTGCGAGTCGGTGGGGAGAAGATGTATGCTATAAATACGGTGGATTTAAATACTCATTTCATTCCTGTAGCGAAAATCTCGCCTAAAATGGGGCGAAATGCGGGAAGGGTCGTCTTGATGGAGGGAAGAAAAAAGGCATCCTTACGGATTAATGGACTTATGAAGGACTGTACGACCAATTTAGGTGGTCTTTTTAAGACCCGTAGTTTTAAGCATATTATACAACAAAATTGCTTAACTCACGTAAAATGGATTGCTAGCAAGCACATAAAGGCGTTTGCGGGCTTATCCAAACAGTCGAGAAAACCCGTCCCTAAAGAATGGCGCTGGCTTCTAAAACGATTTTACGCCTTAATTGATTCAGAATCCGAGTCTGATTCCTATGTTAAGTTAGAGATCATCCGTAACACGGTGGAACGGTTGAAAGGAGAAAAGATTAGTGAACTACACACCGCATTAAAACAGTTAGAGTCATGGCTGCCTAAAATTATTGCCCATCAGAGGAATCCAGACCTGCCAAAAACCAATAATATGACCGAGGGATTTCATAAGAAATACGAGTACTATCCGTCTTTTAAAAAGGGTATGATAAAACCAGAAGGGGCACAAAGAGTTCTCGATTATCGAACATTCGGACACAATTTCAAGGGATTTCCTATCTATATTGAAGGGGTTAGGATAAAATATAAGGAGTATAGGATCATTTTACTAGGAGATTCTAAAAACCCTTCTTTAAAAGGAGCGGGAATGTATTTCAAACACAAATTTCTGAGGTTAGATAAGTGGTACGGAAACTACATGGAGATTTGGAACCAATACTTTAGGATTCTTTAAAGAAAAAAGGTCGTGGAAACATTTAAATCTAAGAACTAACATTTGCAAATACCCAAAAATAGAAAGGTAGAAATAAATTTATAATTTTATATCTTCAAACTTTTCAATCGATCTGGCATATCCTCCAATTACTCCTATCTTTTTACCGTTTTCATTGGATCATAATCGACTAGTTTGCTTAAATCAATTCCAGTTTTATCAATGATTATTAATATATTCGTATGAATATATTCTTAAAATTATTGAAATTGATCCTTTAATTATTGATAATATAGAAGGATTAAAACCGATTCTCACATCTTTTTATGAGCATCTTCTTTTTCTCCTCCTAAGCGAATAATTGAACTTAAATCTATAATTACATTTCTCTTAAAAAGATCTTGAATTGAAATTTCTGTATTTGATTCAAACAACGCTCTTAATGGTCCTTTTGAAAACCTATCTGTAATAAAAATTTTATTTCTTTATTCATTTCTCGGATGCAACCTTCCGTGCTATATAGGCAATCTTGCCCCGTTTTCTCTTTTGAAAGTTTTTTATACCTGCCCAGCGATATTCTTTATTTTTTTTGAGCCTTCTAAACCACGCAAGAAGTGTATCATTACTTTTTGATCTATTACATACTTTACATGCAATAGCAGTCTTAACTCCCCCCTTTACTTTTTGGCTTTATATGATCCTTTTCTGGATTCCAAGTACTTCCACAATAAACGCAACTTTTTTTTACCATTTTTTAAAATACCTCAAAAATTAATATTTCTTTTTTTCTCCAAAAAAAAGGTCAAGACCTCTTGGATCAAAATCTTTAATTTCGAGAAGATAATTTCCTAATTCTTTTCTATTTTCGATAATTTCCCTAAAATAGTTTGTATGGAATCCTCCCATACCAAAAATATTTGAAACTCGTTTTACAATCTCAGAAATCTTTTCATAACTCTCTGCCTTCCATTTCGCATCAAATTCTTTTCCGTCTGTTGTTCTATATTTTTTAACTTCTTTAACCATATCTACATCCTTTTTGCATTATTTAAGATTCTACTTCATGCAAAATTGTAACCATCATTATAAGTAACTAATTTTTGACTATTATTTTTGGTAATTATATAATCTTACCGACATAATTTAAACCTTTACAAAAAAGAAAAAATAGATTATTTTAAAGAATTATTAATCTCATCCAA
>JAHLWV010000009.1 GCA_019057735.1 Promethearchaeota archaeon
ACTAAGATATTTTATTACATATTTGCTATATTTTTCTTTGTTCATATGAATGTACCCGTTTAAGTTTAAATTCGTATTAAATCTAATTACTCTCTCAACCAATATAAACTTATAGAAGCGAATTTAAAACAAAAATTAAAAAATATAGATAAAATTGAGTTATAAGTTCGATTTCATTGATTTTTTTTCTCGTGACGCTTACTTATGAGATAAAACAATACAAACATTACAATTAGAATTGCCAATACTAACAGCAAAATTACATTAAATACTTCTGATTGAGCTCTGATTGATTCAACATTCGTAGTATCAATAGGGGGGGTGAAGCCTAGCAAAGCACCCCATATGGAGTAAAAGAAAGCTCGGAAAATTGACCCTATTAATGTCCCAATTGAATATTTTTTAACATCTATATCGACCAAACCAGATGCGTATGAAATTACATCAAATGATATGAAAGGAATAAATCTGGAAACAATTATTGCTTTAATACCATATTTTTTAATCATTTTATCTGCATAATCGAGTCCACTTTCTCCTACAAACTTTTTTGCTAAAGGTCTACCTCCCTTCCTACTTATATAGAAACACAATAAACTGGCAGCCATCGAACCAAAAATTCCCATAATTCCACCAAATAACCAGCCCCAGATCATCCCCGTGGACAAAAGAACAATTTCTGATGGAATTGGAACTAACAGCCCCTGAATTGCCATTATGCCAATAAAAAGGAAGATCCCCCAAAATTGTAAGTCGTAAATAGGATTAACAAAACATACAGCTACAATTGTGTAAACGAAGGTTGTATCAATAAAATAATTGTAATATAATAGGACGAGCGAAAGCACTATTAACGCGACAAATAAGATAATGAATAGAATAGTCTTAACGCTATACTGCGAGAAATTAAGCAAGTTTTTGATGTAATTTTTTAATTTAGAAGAAGAAGAATCTTTGCTCTCGTTATTTTCCATGCTTATCAATTCATTTTATAACTTTTGAGTAATTTACCTAATTTAAATTTCTATACTAATTATTTTTTATCTTTTTCTAAAAATTAATTTCAGTAGGATAATTCGATTATTTCAACCATTTTATTGGAAAAAACAAGATTATATAATGATCAAAAAACATAATGTTTAATATTAAAAATAAATATGAACACGGTAAGAAAAATGACTGATAACACAAGTAAGCTGAATGTGAAAAAATTAATTCTGATTGTTATTGTTATTTGGGTTGTTCTTAGTATAATATTTGGACTTTATGATTTGGCAATTTCAATAGCAGTTGTTGATGAAGCATCTATCTGGGGAAATTTTGGGGCTGATTATGGCGAAGTTCCTGGCTACGCGTTAATTATTATCGCCTTAGCAACATTACTTGGGAGTCTTTTTACAAATTTAAAAATGCAAAAAATTCCGGGTTATGGTGGAATTGTTGTAGGTGTTTTATTTATTCTATTCATAGATGATGAAAAATACGTTAACATTGGATGGAGCTTTATTCTTGCATTGCTCATCTATATCGTTATCACGTGGAATAAAGACTGGAAACACTACAGAAATATTTCTGGTGTAATTGCTCTTTTAGCAGTTATAAATCCACTATTATTTGTCCAAATAGCTAAGATATTATGTGGAAGAGTTCGTTTTAGGAATCTCGATCCGGGCTATACTAATTTTACTTATTGGTTTCTGCCTCCAGGTATAAGTGGAGATGGTAGTTCGTTTCCTTCAGGACATACAGCAATGAGTTGGATGTTTTTACCATTACTTATAACTGTCAAAGACAGAAAAGTTAAGGACCCACTAAGAATAATAGTTAGCGTCTTAGTAATTGGATGGGGTTTATTTGTAGGACTCTCTCGAATAGCTGTTGGTGCTCACTATGCTTCTGATGTTCTCTTTTCAACCGGTGCTGCTACAATTGTTACAATATTTCTTTATGCTAGATTCTACAGAAAACGGAATAAATCAGAATAACCGTTTTCTAAATTAATTCTAGTTTTTTTAAATTTATATGGTTTTTAATGAGGAACAAGTTAATGAAACAAATTGTTAAAAATATCTATCATGTTGGCGATTCAGGCTGTTCTGTCTATTTAATAAACACAAATAGTAAAGAAGGTCTAGTTTTGATCGATTGTGGAATGAGCCTTGATATGATTAAAAAAATCAGTAAATTAAATTTAAATCCTAATAATATAAAACACTGCATATTAACTCACTTTCATATTGACCATACAGGCGCTTGTTTCGATTTAAAAAATTTTAACAAACAAGTTAAGTTCTACGCTCACGATTTAGATGCAGATGCTATTGAAGAAAGTGGTCATGATAGTAAAACTGCGGCTTCTTGGTATGGCGTTGAATATAAGCCAGTGAAATTGGAAAAAAGACTGAAAGGCGATTTGGAGAAAATTCTATTAGGGCAATATGAATTTCAGTGCATTCATACTCCTGGTCATACACCAGGATCCATTTCTGTTCTAATTGAAGTTGATAACATCAAAATTCTGTTCGGGCAAGATATCCATGGGCCATTCTATAAATCGTTTGGATCCAATCTTGATGATTATCAAAAATCAATGCAGAAGCTGTTGGATTTACACACGGACATTTTATGCGAAGGTCATTATGGTGTAATAAAACCAGCCAGCGAAGTTAGTCGTTTCATCAGAGGTCATATGGATAGTAATCGTCCTTAGTATACTTTGACATAAGTGTAAACGTACCATCATAATTCAAATATGTTAATGAACTCACTGTTTTTAAAAAGCTTTATATCCTTTTAGAACTAATAGTTCCTTACTAAATTTTAAATTAGGAGTGGGAAAATTTTGCTTCATAATTTTTTTGAGACATTCACCCAAGCAATTAGAGAATTTGAGTACGATTACATATTTGTTGATAGTATATTTCTTACAATTTGGATTGCTATCTTAATTAAGTATAAAAAATGGAAACCATTAAAATTTGGCGTCTTTACAGGATTTTTAGTGTATTTCATTGATTGCATTGTCTGGTTCAACTTACCTGCAGGTCCTAATTATCCTACGGGTACTTATATTAGAGAATATTGGATTGGAGGAATCTATATGCCTCGTCCTCTTGGAGATTATTTTTGGCTTAAATTTGGGGCAGATTTTATGATGACATTTTCTTATGCAATGTTTGCTTTCGGATGGTTGTGGATAATGTTTGAAAATTTTGCTAAGAGAAATTTAAAAGAAATACTAATATTTACATTATTAATCTTCACTTTTTGGATGCTGATTCCTCTTTTTTCGTTATTAATTCCCTTAAATAACACTCAAGTGAGATCTATTCGCTATATGGACACTCAAATGATTGCTTGGAGCATCAATTTAATTGCAGGGTATGTATTTTTGTCTTTAATCTATGGAACAAAAAAATTTGGAAGTAGAAAACCAAAAACAATTCTATATGTTTTCGTTGTAGGTTGTGTTGGAGCTTTTTTCATGGAATTCCCTCTTCTAATTTTTGGAATTCGCCCTACAGGCATTTTATTTTTGTTCTATAATGTTCTGTTTATGTTTAATCAAGGTACGCCTTATTTGTATATATTATACGATAATTTGCCATGGTTATTCTCAAAGATAAAAAAATCTTCTCACGAAGAAATTGAAATAACCATATAATAAATTAAAAAAAAGTAATTTTTGTTTTATTTCACTTTAGCCTTAATCATTTTTATATTGCTTTTGAGAACTTTCACGATTGATAATTTTTCAGAGCCAGTTTTGATCAGAGTATTTAACGCTTCTTGATGATTTTTCAACGCTTCAGAGTAAGACTTTTGTTCTAAGTATATCAGTCCTAATTTATAATGTGAATCCGCTATTCCTACATTATCTTCAAGATCTTTGTAAATTTCAAGCGCTTGGGTGCATTTTTTCCACGCGTCTGTGTATTTTCCTTGATAAAGAAATGCTAAACCAATATTATTTAAGTATTTACCGTTAGATTGCCTATCCTCGCTTTTTTCAGCTATTTGATTAGCTTCTTCAAAGCGTTTTAATGCTACCGGATAATTCCCCTCGTCAAGATAAATTAATCCTATGTTATAAAGGCTTTCCGCTTTTCTAGTGAAATTCTTTAGCTTATCGTCAAGATTGAGAGATTCTTCAAAACTTTTCAAAGCATCAAGATACAACCCTTGATCCCTATAGATCATTGCTGTATTATATAAATTCTCCGCTCTTGCATCTGAAGGTCCTAATACTTTAAAGAGTTTTGTTCCTCGGTCGTACCATTTAAGTGCTTCTGTATAATCTCCTCTATCCTGGTAAACAAGGCCAACTTTATTTAAACAATATGTCTTCCCTATTAAATCTCCTACTTGATCAAATATTTCAAGGGCGATATTATAACGCTTAAAGGCGTCTTTATACACACCCTGTTTATGAAATAGAACTCCTATTCTACATAGAATTCGAGCTTTCCTCTCTTCGTCATAAATTTGTTGAGACACTTTAAGTGCTTCGTTGTTCCACTTTAGAGCTTCAGAATACTTACCAAGTTCTTGATAGATTAATCCAATACTCTCAAAGCAATCTGCGTTTCCTTCTAAGTTTTCAATTTCATCGAAAAGCCTGTATGCATCTTCATACCAAGTTAATGCTTCTTGAAAATGCTCTTGATCCTTAAAAATATCTCCAATCATTCGTATAATAATCGCTTGGTTTGTGAGATTACCTAATTGTTCCTCAATTTCTAGAGCTTCTTTGTATCTATCCAATGTCTCTTTGTATTTTTTACGGATAAGGAATATTTTTCCTATGCAGAGTAGTCTACGCGCCTTTCCCTTCATATTTCCAAGTTGTTCGTCGATATCTAATGCTTTTTCGTATAGTTGTAGGGCTTCAAGATAATTGTCCTCGTCGTAATAGATATCCCCTATGCTCGTAAAGATATCGGCTTTAATTTCTAAGTTTCCTAAACTTTCTGTGACATATATTGCTTCGTTGTATCTTCTTACCGCTTCGGGATAATGCTTCTGAGCTTGATATATTTCTCCGATAACGCTGAGAATTTCCACTTGTTCTTCTAAATGTCCTAATTGTTCTGCAATCAACAGTGCTTCTTCGTAACGTCTTAGAGCTTCTATTAAATCCCATTGTTCACGAAAAATCTTACCGGTTATATTTAAACACATTGCTTTCTTATGTAAGTTACCGATTTGTTCAGCTATTTTAATGGCTTCTTCAAACTTCTTTAAGGCTAACTCATTTTCTCCCACATAATGATAATTTGTTCCAATTAAATGAAGACTTTCAATTTGTCCTTCCATATTACTCTGTTTTCTATAGATATTTAATGCTTCTTCGAGCTTTTGTTTAGCTTGAGGATAATCGCCTTGATCTTGAAAAATTAATCCCATCATGTTAAGAATATCTGCCTTTTTTTCTGCCTTTCCAATGTCTTTAACGATTTCGAGCGCATCTTTATACCTACTTAATGCTTCTTGAAAATTAGCTTGTTCAGCATAGAAATTCCCTATATTTTTTAAAGTGTCAGCTGTTCCTTCAAGATTATCAGTTATCCCGTAAAGTTGAAGAGCTTCCTGAAAGTTTTCAAATGATTCTGAGAATTTTCTTTGATCGAGATAAATCTGTCCAAGAGTTATTAAGGTGGAAGCCTTACTGTTTGAATCTTCTAGTTGATCATAAATTTCCAGAGCATTCTTAAAATTCTTTAGTGCTTTTAAATAAACTTTTTGTTCCTTGTATATTAGCCCCATATTTATAAGCACATCAACTTCTCCTCTAATTTCTCCAATCTGGATGTAAAAATTTAAGGAATCTTCAAACCATTTTAGTGAATCAAAATATTTATTCTGATTTTGAAAAATCATCCCTATTTGGCGCGAAAATCTAGCTTTTAATTTGACATTTCCTAAATTCTCGGCTATTTGAAAACCTTCTTCAAAGTAATCAAATGCTTTAGGGTAATTCCATTGATCTCTATAAATAATTCCTATAGAGTTTAAGGCGTCCAACTTTCCTTCAATTCCCCCCAATAGATTGTAAATATTAAGTGATTCATTACATTTCTCCAGCCCCGTAAGAGAATCTCCAATTTCATGAGTGGTTCGTCCAATTATATTCAAAATTTCTGCTTTTTGTTCGAGATCCTCTAATTGCTCAGAGATTTTTAACGCTGCTTGAAGTTGTTTTAAAGCTTCGCTAAAATTTTTTTTCGAAGAATAGATTTTCCCCTTAAGTTTCAAATTTAACGCTTTCTTACTAAGATTTTCAAATTTCCCATTAATTTTTATTGCAGATTCTAAATACATCAGGGCGTCTTCATATTTATGTTGTTCTTGGTAAACGACGCTTAGATTGTTGTAAATTTCCGACTTTTGATTGAGATCTTTGATTTTTTCAAGTTCTTTCAGTGCTAAATTAAAATTCTTTATTGCATCTGAATATTTTCTCAGTTTGTGATGCACAAGACCAATATATTTAAAAATCAACGCTCGTTCTGGCATTGATTTCGATTTGATTTGAACTTGTAAAGATTTGTGTAACGAATCTAATGCGTCCACGTAATTTGATTGTTCATAGTTAATGATCCCCATTTCCATTAGAGATATTGCTTTCCAGTGACTATCTTCAGATTTAGCCATATACAGGCCCTCCAAACACCTGAGAGCATCGCTATAATTCATAGTTTCAAAATAAATCTTATTAGATATAAATAGTTTGGTTAAATCAGATGGCTCTTTAATTTTAGCTTCGAGCCAATCAGCTAAATTCAATTCAAATTTTTCCTTACTGATTTCCTCTTTTTTACCCAAAAGTTTCTCAAGAAATTTAGGAGTATTAATATTTAATCGGAATACATTAATAGATTCATTTAATCTTTTAATTTCCAGAAGATGTTGATCTAAATCACCCGAATTGCTTAGATCCCTACTCTCGGGTTTGTTATATTCGTAGAGGTCTCCTTTTATTTTACTATTGGATGTGTGATTAATCCATACCAAGTTTTTCAGTCTATTCATAGTTTTAAGAGTAGAAATAAGATCGTAATCATTTTTAGCTGAGTACCCCATTATTATCAGTGTACGTTCATTTGAAATCCGTTCTAACATTTGAGCTTTGAACGGCTCTAACTGAATGATATTTTTTTTATCGTGGTTCGATCCAATTAGCTTTAAGGTATTATTAAAAGAATTACGGGTATCCTCTCCAGTGATAATATTTTTAGGAGAGCTGTGAAGTTTGTAAATCGGAATTCTTTTGTTTTTATACAACTTTTCAGGATCACTGAACCTTTGGTAATCTTTTTCAGTAATAACGGGGATTATTTTTTTTTTTGGATATTGAGTTTGAAGTAAAGCATGTTCAATTAAGAAATCAAAGTTTGTAGTTGCTAAGTAATGTCCTTTCTTTATCATATCTGCTAGAAAAAAGTGCTCAATGTTTGGTTTATCGCTTTCCAAATAGAAATCCAAAAACTCAAAATCACCATTGAGCGAATTATGTAATATTCTTACTAATGCTTCAAAGCTTAAACCTTGAATACTTAATATTTTTTCAACCTCAGATTTAGAACAGAAGAATTTAATAAGTGCCCTCATCGCATTACTAGCTGATGGGAGTTGAGATGGAGAATCTACTGAAGCTCCTGCTCCAACTAAAAAAGTAAGCTTTTCTTCTGATTTGAATAACTCATTAATATTTAAATTTGATTTTTTTACACTACTCAAATAATTCTCACCCATTCAAAATTGCTTGTAGTAAGTATCTTAATTCTTTTTCGCTCTTAAAAAATTATGCCTTATGAATGAAATAATGTTTGATATTTATCGTAATTAATAAAAAAAAAATTATTCTTAATCTTTCTTTGATCTCGTTAAATTCTTCTTCTTAATAAGGTTCGTGAAAAGCTTTAGTAGCATTTCATCAAAAATCTTATCTAATTAAATTAATTATATCAAATATTAGAATAATACTATTAAAATTAACCTCGTTTCAAAATGCAATTTGAAGATTGGCATACTCATAACTCGCTTTGTAAGCATGCTATTGGTACCATCGAAGATTATGTTAAAAGGGCTATTGAACTCGATCTGAATGTCATAGGAGTTAGCGATCATTTTCCTTATGAATATTTAAGTTCTGAAATTCCATCTCTTGAAGATATACCGTATGAAGGTTATGCGATGCCCACCAATAATTTGGAGAGTTATATCCTTCAATTAGACGACCTAAAAGAGAAATACTTGAATCAAATACATATAAGAACTGCTTTCGAGATTGACTTCTTCAAACATCAAGATCACATGCTCAACAAATATTTAAAAGGCTATCTAAATAAATTAGATTATATTTTAGGGTCTGTCCATGTCCTTTTTGGTAAAGCGGGTGTATTTGCTTTCGATGACGGGCGTTTCTTAAATAAATATAAAGAATATGATGGTAACGATGAAATCTATATAGAATATTATGATTCTTTGCAAGTTATGATTAAATCACCCACATTTGAATTAGATATTGTCACCCACTTCGATTTACCAAAAAAATTTGATAAAAGAATTGAAGATAAAGATATGATAATGGAAAAAGTCATCGAAACTCTTGAGTTGGTAAAAAAACATGATCTTACTGTAGAAATCAATACAAGTGGTTTAAGAAAAAAAGTTAAGGAACAATATCCAAGTATAGAGATTATAAAAATAATTTATGATTTGGATATTCCTATTTTATTAGGTTCAGACGCTCACAAACCAGAAGAAGTAGCTTACGAATTTAAGAGCGTAACTAAAATGTTGAAAAATGTTGGCTTTAATCAATTCGCTCATTTTGAGAAGAGGCAAAGATCGTACGTTGATTTTTAATCAAGTGATTCAACCTCAGCGAACAGATCTGACTTTGGATTCGGGCACTGATACTCTTCTCTTCTCTTTGAAGCGTAAATTCCCATAGGTGTTCCCTGTAAAAATTGTTTAGGAGCTTCTTTTTCTAAGGCATCCAGTAAACTAATCATTTGTAGTAAAGCGGAAGAATCTGCCATATCTCGATGCGATAATAGAATGGAAACGGGTTCACGGCATTCATATCTAACATTTAATCCAAAGGCGGTTATTGTTTCAGGTGTCAATGCTTTACCTCGAATATGTTCTAAACTTACATTTGTAGCTCCACACGGACTTTCTACAATTGTTTTTACTTCTCTGATAATAGGAATTTCACCATTACTATTTTGTAATTTCACTTCAAAAAGAGGATAACCAAAATGTCTATAATACTCATCTATTTCGTTAATGCCTGTTTTAGAAGTGATACAACACATTGAAGATGGCATGATCATCGTTGGATTATCTTCTCTTTGCTGTCTTAAGAAACCTTCGCCAAAATCAACTGCTAATATGGTGGGTTTTTTACGATAACATATTTCTGCAACAACATCGGGATGTCTTACATATATTATTAATAAGTCGGCATGAGCAATATCTCTTTCTACTTGTTCACCCAAATCTACATCATCGATAAATTCAGCCGGATTTCTCTCCTGCATAGTTATAATTTTAGTGTCATTAAATTTTTTCTTTATAACTTTAGCTGCTCTATCTCCGTATTTTCCATCGCTTAAAATGAGAATTTTAAATTCTATTCACTCCAATTTAGTAAATTGATGATTTTTTCATAGTCTACATATGTAATTTAAACTAAGTCTTATTAATTTTACATTTATGGTTTATAATTTTCGTGTGTACATATCTTTTTAACATAGTAAAATTCTAAATTAAAAAGTATTTAGACAACTAGAATCTCTAATCTTGAAAATAGTCTCAGTTTGTACCTTATAAAAAAGAAGTCGATCCCCTATCGAAATATAATTCAATATTAGGTTTTGGGATAAGATCAATCTAATTTTCTTGCTCGTAACCATCCTTCCATAACGAGGCTTCGTAGTAATCTTTGATGCTTCACATCTCTTGTGTGGATTATTAAATTCGTATTTTCACCCTCTCCAATAATAGCAAATAGTAGTTCTTCTCCATCGCGATCTATTACAAATCTATCTTTATCTTCATACATTCGAATAGTTATATTGTCAAGACTTTCAAACTCCATTAAAAGTTGTTCGTCATCCTCAAGACTAGGATCGATATAACACATAATTTTCATATTTACAGAAGCCCGTACTTCATATAAGTGCAGATCTTGTAAATCTTTAATGTCGGGAACCGCAATAGTTACGTTATGAACAGCCTTAGAGAGTATCTCTCGAATTTTTTTCAATATTGAATCTTTTGGAATTTCAACATATGTCCAATCAACGATTTGAGGATCTGAGCTCGAAGCAAGGTCATTTCTTAATTTTTCGTTTTCAGCCTCTAACAAATCAAGGTCTTCTTCTTGTTTTTCTAACTCTCCTTTTAAAATGTCCACTTTCTTCTGACATTCTCCTAATTCATCTTCTTTGGAAGCAATAAGATCTTTATCAACAGTGGAGGAATTTAAGAGGTTTATTTTTTCATTTAGAGTTCTAATATTCTTTTCCAAATCTTTAATTTTCTCGTTTTTTATTTGCAATGAGGTATTTAAAGTGTCATTGTGCTGTTCTTTTAAATTCATTGAATCTATCATTGTTTTGATCTGATCTTCTTTTAGTTCCAAAGATTTGGTAAAATTATTTATAAGCTCTTCTTTGCTCTTTAATTTTACATCATATTCCTCGAACTTTCTCAATGCTTTTTGCAGTTGTTCCCTTAGTTCAAGAATAATATTGTCTTCTTCCATTTCTATATCCCAAAAAACTTGAATTTTCTTTATATTTTAAGAAATATAATAAAAGAATTACTTTTTAACTCTTAGGTAATCGATAGTTTAATTTCAAATAAGAGTTGTAAAATAGAACAAAAAAGCTTACTTTAGAGAATCTATCTTCTCAAATTATAATCTATTTTCAATTTCTCGAAATCTCTCACTCATCTTTTCAATATCACCTAAAAACGTAACATGATATCTGCCTAGATTCTCACTTGTCACATCGGGTTCAATTATTTTTATTCCTTTCACTTGAAATCCGTCCACAATGGATTTCTTAATTGCGTCTTGTATTTCTTTCTCTCCACGAATAGAAATATTAACGCCTACTAAATTATTGATAATCGTTTGATTGAAAATATAGAGTGGAAGCGAATAATAATCGCTCAAAATTTGATCCCCGCGTGGTTTTTCTATAATATCCACTATTTCTAATCCCCGATTTGGATTTGAATCCTTGGTAATGTCTGAATTCTTAGAAACTTTCACATTTCCGTGTCCACAAGCAATGTCTTTATCTTTTGATTTCATCAAGCTTAATATTATATCTGCCTCAGAATTACGATAAAATGAATACATTAAATTGATTTCTTTTTTGAAAAAGATAATATCCGCTGCAGTCACAAAAAACGTTAATCTTGAAGATTTGAGTTTATTAAATTGGTTAAGACAAAGCATGAGGGCATCAGCTGATCCCACCTGCTTAACTTGCTCAATGATTTGTAGTTCTATATCTTGAACTTTTAAGAGTTCTGCCCTAATTAATTCCTGCTTGTACCCTACTAATGCGATAAATTTGCTAAAACCTGCCTTTTTAAAGTTAGAAACAATACGGGTTATCATCGGAATTCCATTAATATTGATTATAGGTTTAGGAATTTGATCAGATAATGGTCTCAACCTCGTCGCTTTTCCCGCTGCTAATATAATCACATACGCATTATTTCTGGGTTTCATAAAACTATATGTTTAAATTTGATTCCTATTACTATAATGTTAATATTTAAATCTTAAAGAATTTGAAGATTTCCATGTCTAAAGAAGACAATATAGAACTACTAAATCAAGAATTATCAGAATTATTAATTAAAGAAATCAACGATCAAGAAAGTCTTCTAGGTATCTCCATTTCCTCTCATGATGGTACGCCTATCGTAAGTGAGTTAAAAGAGGATATAGTAATGACTAAAGCTGAACTCTCTGCAGCGAGCAGTAGTTTAGTTTTTTTAGCTTCTAAAATGTTACACGATTCTTTAAACCAAAAAATCGCTTATACTTTAATAACTGGGAAAGAAAGAATTATTTTATCAATTCTTACCGATTATATGGCCCTAATCGCCTATTTAGATAGGGAATTAGCTGAGCTTGAAGGGTTAGATTTTTACATACGATCACTTCGAAAATTTGCTATAAAAATGTCAGCAATTATTGAAACGAGTGATCTTATCAAGGAAGAAATCTTTGTTGCTCTAAAAAGGGCAATCCCTAACGCTCTAGTGATTGCTATTATCACCAAAGATGGTTTACCTATTAAAGTTCAGTCTACTATGCCAGAGCCAACTATTTCTGCAATGATCTCTGCAATTTATAATTTAGCGGGAGTATTATTGGAGGGGGGTCTAGAATTCTCGATAATAGGAGGAGATCACGGTTCAATTATTATCCACGAACTAGATGAGAGTAGAATTCTCGCAATCGCTGTGTCTGAAGGAAACGAAAAAATCCTAAGAAGTCACATTGCTAAAATCAAAGCGATTATCAAACAATAATCTTAAGGCTATCTAATTATCTTCTTTATCTTATCTACTACTTTTAAACTACCCAAATAAGAATCAGAAGAAGATTTAGCCTTAAATAAAATACTACAAACGGGTTCGCCTTTGTAAATGTTTTTAACTGGTTCCGACTTATCGTGAACGTATTCCAAGGCGTTAATTTTATTCAACAAGTCTTTATCGATTTCTTTAGGAGCAAAGAAAATCATCTTGGTTGTAAAATTTTCGATTTTCGCATTCTTCAGCGTTTTTTTAATGAATTCCCATCCCTTCTCTGTAAAACTTTTTATATGCAAATCTAATAAATTTATGTTCATTGCTTCTTCAGAAGCTCTTATTGATCCGGGAATTCGGGGATTGATCTCTATTAGATATGGATAATGGTTTTTCAGCACGAAATCGAATCCGTTTATTCCCTTTAAACCTAATTTGGTTGATAATTTCAACGAAATGTCAATAATCAGGTTCCTTTCTTCTGCGAATACATTAGCAGGGACTACATTTCCACAATACATAAATTCTTTTGGAGCGTTAAGATATTTATTATCTCCGATTATCTGATGATTTACCGAAATTACTTCGCTTTCTATTCCATTAGATATTGTCGTACAACTTACGGGATTCCCCTCGATGTATTCCTGAATGAGCCAATCTTTTGAAATAAAGCCCTCTCTATTAATTAGATTAATGTTAAAGGTAAGATCGGATTCCTTCCGTATTTTATATACATTTGTTCCACCAGAACCACTTTTTTTCTTTAATATAAAGGGATATTCTAACCTGTTAACTTTAGACTTATCTTCGTATAAGGAAATTGTTCTTGGAACATTGTATCCGAATTTTACTAATAAATTGAAAATAAATTCTGTGTTTCTACTTTTTTTAATCGCTTCTAAATCGTTATTCAGGTTAAAAATTTTATACTTCTTACGATTGATATCTTTTAAAATGTGAGCTCTCTCTTCTATACCGTCGTCTAAACCACTTCCAATTATTAAATATTTTATCTCTGGATATTTGTCTAAAAGTTCTAAAATTAAGAGGGAGAGATATTCACTATAATTATTTTTAGCTATATCATAGTTTACGCTTAATTTTTTGGTAAGAATTAAACAGTCTTTAACAAATGGATAGAGATCAAGATCTCCGAAGAAATCTACGGCATACACATCATATCCTGCTCTACTTAAGGAATATACTAGAGGTCTCGTGTTAAATCCAGCGACTAAGACAGTTTTTTCTTTATTATTCATTAATTAAATAATAATAATAGAAGAACTTTAAGAAGTTAGTTATGATCCTAAAGTATTTTTTTCAGCTCGAGAATTAAGTTTTTGGGATTTACACGATCGAATTGGAATACTTCAGCGTTTCCATATTTTTTAAAGTTCTGTTTGATTTCATTCGCAGCAAAAAAATTAACCCCTAAATTTCTTGTCGCATAAGACTTCTTTGGTTCTAACACCACCATATGCGCTCCTTTCTTAGATAGTTGTTTCGTTAAAGCTTTTAATTCGTTAACGATTAAAGTGTAATCTGATTGAACTTGAGCAACTAACTCAGGATTTTTATAGGATATATTTGCTCCTAAATCGCTACAGACAAAAACGACCGGAATTATGTTTCTATTCCTTAGTTTTTCAGCGTCGATTAATTTTAGGCATTTTGTCAAAGCTGCGGCCATAGGAGTATAGGATTTTCCTTTGACTTTTTTGAGTTTGTTTACAGCAGATTTAAAATAGACAGTAGGTTTTTGAAGAACAACTGCTTCTTTTGCTCTAAAAATAATCAAACTTAACTTATCCTTTTTTCTATAACCTTCTCGTTGGAGAGAAAGAATAACATCTGTCATTTGTTTTATTACATAAAACATTGAAGCTGAGCTATCAAGAACAAAGAAAAGCACTAAGGGAGCTCGATACTCGTAAATTTTATCCATTAAGTCGTATTTGTCAAATTTAATTGGAAATTCAATATTTGTTTGGTTGTATATCGTGTTTTTTAAATAATTCCTTATGGTTGCATCTAGAGCTATGGTTTTGGACCGGTTAATGGGTCTCCTATACGATACATATCTACCTTTTTGAGAAGAAGCGATTTTTATTCGTCTTCCAATTCCTCTGCCACCATAATCAGAAACTTTTCGATCTTTTCTGATAGTATCTAAAACAGAAGTCATTTTGGTTTCCATCTGATAAATTAATGGCAGTGAATTAACACCGTCCTCAAAGAAATTGAATTCTCGTTCGTCGTATTTTGGGATATCTTTTACTTTCCAACCACCAGCAGGTGAAGGGTTTCGTTTCTTATTATCGGGGTATTTGGGTGGAGGCAGCTTCTGTTCCTTTGTTTCAGGGATGTCCACTTTTTTAGGATCAACTGATTGTCGTTTAAATTCTTTTTGAGGTGTGTCATCGTGTTTTAAAGGTCCCTCGGTATCTTTATTCGGTTGATATACCTTTGGATCTTCGTAAGCTTTTTTTATCTTTCCGTATACTTCGACTATTTTAGCCTTGACTTCTTCTGGCGTCATTTCGTAATGAAGCGACTTTATTCTATGCTCAAAGACTAAATCCATCGCAGCGTTTAAATCTTCTTCCACAACTTCGGTTCTTCCATTAAATGCAGCGTGGGCTCTAGCACACCTGATAAATGTGATGTCTGCTCTCTGCGAAAAAATATCTAATTCGTTAACTAATCTAGATACAAACTCATAGACCGATGATGGAATTTTGACATCTTTAATTAATTCTCGGGCCATTACGATTTTTTTTCTTAATTCCTCTTGTTCTTGCTCGTATTGTTTTATGAATGCTTTAGGATCATCATCAAAATCGATTACTCTCTTTGTAATTTCTGCTCGTAGTTTTGAATCACGCGGGGCTTTTATTTTTACCTCTAAACCGAGTCTGTCAGCGATCTGTGGGCGAAGATCCCCTTCCTCGGGATTCATACTACCGACTAACACGAACCTGGAGGGATGCATCACAGAAATTCCTTCCCTTTCGATAATATTCACACCGGAAGCAGAAGCATCTAAAAGAGTATCGACGATATGATCTTGGAGCAAATTTATCTCATCAATGTACAGTATTCCGCGATTAGCCTTAGCAAGAAGTCCAGGGTGAAGACTTCTTATTCCTTCGGTTAAGACCTTATCAATTGAAAGAGAACCGGTCACCATATCTTCTGTAACCCCTAATGGAAGGTTGACGAGTCTCATATCTTTAGATTCAGTTTCTAAATTTCCTCCTTTTTTTTTATTGCGACATTCTTCACATAGATCATCTATATGAGATTTTGGATCGCACGAAAACTGACAATTTTTTACAACTTCAATGGCAGGCATAACCTCCACAAGAGACCGTACTCCAGTGGATTTGCCCGTTCCTTGTTGTCCAGTTAACAATACTCCACCAATTTGAGGATCGATAACATTTAATATAAGCCCGAGTTTCATACTATCTTGCCCTAAAATAGCAACAAAAGGAAATTGAACTTTACGCATAATAATCGAATATAGCTAATTAATTTATAAAGTAGAAAAGGGAATCATTAAAATAAAGATTTTCCCTCTAAACAATTGATTAGAAATAGGAAAATTAGAAAAAACATTTTAGAGTATTTTTTTCAAGGATTAATACTTTTTAGCTAATTCTGTAAGCCTCTCATTCAAATTTTCAATGGTCTCGTCCCATTTAGACAGGATTTCTTTAATTTTAGGGATAATAGTATCTCGTTCTTTATATTCCAGATAATCCATAAATTGTTTAATATTTTCTATTTTTATGAATGTTGTAGCGACAAATTTTCTAATATCGCGAGTTTGATTTTCGAGTACCTCGTACACCCTATCAGACGCCCCTTCCCTCATAAGCGTGGCTAAATATTCGTCAGTTCCTTGAATAAGTGAATTTAACTCATTAATTCGGTTATTTACGAACTTTTCATAGGTATCAAAGATATTGTCTTTTGGAAACATGTTAGTAATATCAATTAAGAATTTCTGAGTTAGCGCTACCAATTGTTCCTTAGTATCGAAACCATTAATAACGTAATCTATAGTGTGATAAGACGCTTGAATTCCTTTATTTACATCATCTAGGCTAAATATTTTGAATCCAGGATCCCCCTCAAGTTGTTTTATTGGATCACCTTTTTTAACGGGAAGCTCAATTTGTTTCACTAACCTTTCGGGATTAAATACTAATGAAATGGCAAGAGGATTATTTGTTTGATAACTTAAAGTAGTTTTGATATCAATATGGGACATCATTACCTTGAATCCAGGATGGCTGTGCCACCATCCTACGGTAAATTCACCATTTGAAAAGGCTTCGTCATCAATAATAGAGAGAGCTTCATAATCTTCGTCACCCCATTTATATTGATCAATAACAGCATCCTTATCTAATTCTTGATGCATTATTGGATGTGATTTTGTTATATACACATCGTCTCCTTCATTTCTTCCAATAAATATACCAGAAACCTCAAGCCAATCGTCTTTATCAATTCGTTTATTAGCAAACCTAACACACGCTGCAACAGTAGTCAAATAAGCCTCTTTGGGAATAATTACTGTCATATTTTTAATTCAATGATTTCTTTTTTGATATGCTTTGCTTATACAACATCTTATATTTATGTCTATTTTTTTAGATTTTATTTTACCTCGAGTGTGATTAAACTCCAAATAATCTTTTTTTTTCAACCAAATATAAAATTATTTAAACTCGAAATCCACAATAATATTATAATTTCAACAAATTAAATTTGATTCCAATTAATTAGATTTTAAAATAAATTGAGCTGATGCAATTATTTCTAAAAAAGGATTCGAACCTTTAAGTAGTCAACTGGGAATTGCGGGAACTTCGTATAGGATTCAATTAGGACTGATAAACGATAAATGGGCAATCCGTTTACTAAAAGGAAGAGATGATATTATTGATTCCTATGTTTTTAAAGACGATGATATGAGCGCTTCTGGTTTTCCTAATCAAAATCTCATAGTTGGATGGGTGCTGAGAACAGTAGCAATTCCAAATATAAATCCCCATCAAATTATGAAAACTACACACGCATTAACTAAGCAAGCTATTACTAGAAAACAAGAAAAAAAAGTAGCAGCCCCAATATCTGAAGCTAAAGAAGTCGAATTAGAAAAAGTTCCAGAAAGCGAAATAAAGAGACCAGCAGCAAAAGGTTGGGTAAAAGAAGAGGGTATGAAATCAAATCAAGAATTAGAAGACGAAAAACGCCAAGCATTTCAAGAGAGAATGAAGTATATTAAAGAGGAAAAAAGAGCTCAAGACAGCCAACAAGAACCATCGACGCTAAAAACAGCAAGAAGTTTGCCTTCAATCCCTAAAGGAGCGAGCGGGAGCCCGACTCCACCTGATAAACCTAAAGGCGGAACTTCCTCTTTTTGCCCTAGTTGCGGGAAGGATCTTGACTGGAAATTCTGTCCCTACTGCGGACAGCCACTACCCCATTAAACTAAATCTTTTCTTCTATTATTTCCTTTTAATCATTCTTAAAAAAAGAAGTAGTATTCTTATTTCTAATTAAATGATGAATAAGATTGTCTTCAAATTTAAGAATCTAAAAAAAGATATAAATGAAAAACACGATTAAATTATCATTCACTATACATTTATATTAACTGCTTAAAATTACTAGTGTTAAAAATAAAAATATTGTAGAATAAATTCATTAGGTTCTGAAAAGTTGAAGTGATTATAATTGGGAAAAGATGTAGATAGTAGTATCGTAAAGATAAAGCCACTTGCGTATTACAAAATGGTGCTACACGTATTACGGTTTGGAAACAAGGCGAGAAATCATAATCAGTGTATAGAAGTGATGGGAGTACTTATTGGGCATCACGAAGAGAGCGAAGATAAGAAATTTAAAAATGTGATAATTGAAGATTCCGTACCTATCTCTCACGGAAGTAGTGTAGAAGTCGAATTTTCAATAAACGATTATATTTTCTTTGAAAAAGCTAATTCGATGTATTTAGAAAAAAACTGGTTTATGGTAGGGTGGTATCATAGTCATCCTAATCTTTTCCAGCACAAGATATTCTTTTCGCCTACGGATGTAAAAAATCAATTCGGTTGGCAAAATGAATTGAATCCAAGTGGTATAGCACTAGTTTTTGATCACGCATATTTGGAACGCGCTGATGACCCGGGATTTAGAGCACTTAGATTAACGAATCCTACAGATGTTAGGAGTTCGAGCGTTCACGAAGTGAAAGCAATTGTTGAACCTCCTAATGATATAGATTATTATTTTAAGCTTGTAGAACTGATTAATAGTATTTATACAAATAAACCACCTATTACAGAAGAAAACGAAACAGCGGATATCTTTGGCGATGTTCAAGTCCCTGAAATGAGTCAGTTAAGGTTTAAGCGGCCTGAAATAGACCAACAAAAAATTATTGAATCTGTTCAAATTGGTCTAGCTAACTTTATAGATTTATCTTTAACACCCTTAATTTCCTATTTAAATTCGATAGCTAAAAACATTTCAGGAGAAATTGAGAATAATAATGTCGAAATGAGGAATAATTTATCTCAATTAAAAAATTTAGTGAACGCTGGAATTGATAAAATCCAAAGGAAATACAAGGACGATTTAAATTCTGAATTATTTAGCGCAGAAGGCTATGTTGACGACTTTTTAGACCAAATTGATGAATATCATGATGAAATAGGAAAAATCTTGGGAGAGATAAAGGAATTTGTTCAGGAGAAACTAAATATTTCATTTAAAGAGAAATTTGAAGCACTGAAAAGTGATTTCTCAAAAGATTACGATGAATGGAATAGTAAAATAGTGAGCCTCACTGGTAATCTAACTAAAAATCTCGAGAATCTCGAAATATTAGAGAATTCATTAAATACATTATCGGATAAAATAGCCTCGATAAAAGGCTCGACACTTGACAAGATAAAAAAGATGCAAAAAGAAACTTCAGATATTACTTCGAAGAAGTATGGCTTAATGAAAAATTCAATTAGTGACCTACAAAAGAATTCTCAAAAGTTTGTGACAAACTTAAAAGCTGCAGTTTTAATCTTGGAAGGAACAAAAGCACCTATCCTTGAAAAAATTGAAAAATTGGAATCTGAAAAAAAAGAATTATTATTAAAAATCAAAGAACTCGAACAAGGAGGTAATGAATAAAGATGAATGAGAGCACAGTTGAAACCAGAGAAAATGGTAAAGTGTTCATACGAATGAGTGTGTATAAAGATATTCTTACTCATGCGTTACGATTTGCTAATGTTACGTTTGATAATGAACAGGTTATAGGATTTTGTTTGGGTATCAAAAAACCTGACAGTGACGATATTGACGTGATCAAAGCTATTCCCATTACTCACGGTGACCAAGTAGAATTAGGATTTTCGGAAAAGATTCATAAATCACTTGAGCAGTTAAAAGAGGAAGTTAAAGATGAGAATTATTCCGTTGTGGGTTGGTATCATTCACACCCTAACAGCGATTCATTTTTCTTTTCAGATGTTGATAAAAAAAATCATTTATATTTTCAAAATGAACAGAACCCCTTAGCATTTGGAATTGTATTTGATCCCTCTCAACTTAACAAAGCCGCTCATTTAGGATTAGAAGTATTCCAATTAAAAAATCACAAATTAGGAGAAAAAAGTGGAATACTTAGAGTAAAAAACGAAGTAGAGCCACCAAAATCTCTAGATTTCTTCAATTGGGTTCGAGAACTCGTTGAATATGGTCAAGCAAAGGATCCTAAAATAATTCACGAGAAATTTGAGATGATTGAAGGAATTCCAGGTGATCTTCAAGAAATTCCGACATCAATTGATCAAGATGATGCGAAATTCGACATAAAATACCCTAACATTAATCCTGTTATAGATGGGTTTAAAAAAGGTTTACAGAATTTATCTAGCTTAGTTTTAAATAATTACAAATCAGAATTAGAATTGTGGTCTACGGAATTTAATGATGGAGCTTTAATAGGTCTTCATAAAATAAATGACTCTCTTTCAGAAATGAATTCCGCAGTTAATAGTGGTTTCGAAAAAGTAGGACAATGGATTGATTTAAAATTTAAAGAACGTATAGAGGAGTATAAGGAAACGGTTTCCTCATACATAAAAAAACGTCTTGAGGGGCAAGAAGAATTAAAAACGGATACCCACGAGATTAGCGAAATCTTAAAAAGTGAAATTAATGAATCTTTAGAACGTAGTATTAGTGATATCGCCAAATCTATAAAGAATAATCTCGATGAATCCATTAATAAATTGTACGAACTAACCAAATTAGATACAAACACAAGAGAAAAAATTGAATCTTCAGGAAAACAAATCTCAAATTTAACGAATCTAGTAGAAAATCTCTCAATCGATTTGTTAAAAGGAATAAGTGCAATTAATCATCCCTTTGAAATAACCATTACTACCAATTTCGATAATTTAATTTCAGAATTAGATAGCTTTAATAACGATTTTGTCGAACTTGAAAAGTTAATTGATAGATTACAAAAGATAATCCCTGACTTCCGAAATATTAAGAAATAGTAGGATTTCTACTTTTTTTATAAATTTTAAGCAGATAGATTATATGAATAGATTTTGTGAAGTATTTTTATCTCACTTTACGAAGACAACAATTCGGGATATTCTAGTCTTCCAACTTTCGATATTTGCAATTGATATTTTGGGATCTGAGTTCCTAGCCTCTTAAGTTTATTTTTTTTAGCTATGCTTGAGAGAATTCTTCCAATTCTATCAACCTTAATATCCACGCCATAGTTATCCTTTAACACTGAATTTATTTTATATGATGATAGGACTAGAATGCTACTAATGTTCCTTTCTGCTAACATTTCAATACCTTGTTTAACCAGTTTTATCAAAGTTTCCTTATCTGGTTTATCTCTTCGATTATCCATTTGCATTATATTTGAATATTTGAAGCCTTTTAAATTTTCAGCTATGAATTACGTACTGATTTGGTTGATTTTATTTATATTAATTCATTTAAAAAAATAATATTTTAATTCTAATGAAATATTTACCGTCATTATACTTGCTTTTTCGATGAAAATGAAACCTAAAGAAAACCTAACAAAGATAAAAAATTCTCTTCTTCGGAGCATTCGTAAAGTGTTTATACAAGAACTTTATGTAGAAGGAGAAGACCCTCCAAAATCATACTTTGGAGAAAGAAAATTCTTTGGGTTATATGCTATTTTTTTGATATATTCATTTTTAGTATTAATTGGGATTAATTTTCCAGGTACATATTTAGATGTTCTTACCTTTGGAAACCCATTTGTTTTTGGAAACGCACTGGTGGCTTTCTTTCTCGTATTATCTATTTTGTATAGCGTTGATAAAATTAGAATATTCTTTTTTGAAAAGCATACAGCAATTAAGCAGCTTATTTTATATGTTGGAATAATTTCGAGCTTCTTCGTTCTTTTCCTATATGTCTATAATTTAAATACAAATCTTATAAGCTATTTATTAGGATTGTCGACAATCTGGCTTGTGTTACTAAGCATTCGCTTTTACATGTATTCCAGAAAGTTTGCAACTAAAATAGAGGCTAAGTTTATAACAAAATATTCTTCATTTCGCCGTTTTATAGCTTTCATTGCTCCGTATTTTATTTTAGGAGTATTAGTTGTAATGGCACTGTTTTATCGCAGTCTGTTAGTATATATTTCACTTGATTTTTTCGGGCCCTTTGCCCCCAGTGAAGCAGTAAGAGTTTACGAATTAGAAATGCGTTTAATAATGCCTTTAATTTATTTTAGTTTAATTTTAACTCTCTTGTTTATCATATTTGAATTCGTATTTACACGACGAAGAGCCGAGACAAAGAGAGCAGGATTGTTTGATAACTACACTTTTTCTTTAATCGTTTTATTTATATTTTTCTTTCAAGTCTTTCAATTAACTCTGTTCTTAATTTTAAATCCGGTAACCATAACCGCCCTAAAAGCGACTGTAGGTGCAAATAGTTCTACAATATGGTTTATATTTATTATAGAATTTGCCGTATCTATATTATTCCTGTATAGAATTATCAAAAAACTAGGGCGTTCAATAGAATGGAAACTTCTTATATTTAAAAGAGATGGTCTAATACTTTTAATTTTAGGTTGTGTTCTTTCTCAAACTCTTACTCGCTATGCTTTACAGACACAAGTTCCGAATCAGATAATTACTCCCCTTGGACAGTTTTTCATGGCAGATAAATTTATTATCTCAATATTAATGATAATTTTCCTTGGGAGTACTCTGCTATTATATTACTTAAAACCGCATGAAACTTCAATGTTTATTCGTTTACAGAAAGAAACGGTTGATCAAGAAGAGCAGAGTATGGATATAATTTATAAACTATTAAGGAGCGAGTATTTGCGAAGAGGTGAGGGTTTTCCTCTAGAGATTTTAGAGCGCGAGTTGATTAGAGCTACGAAACTTTCTAAAAATAATATATATTTTATGGTTGAGTCTCTTGCGAAAATTAACATGAATATTAGTATGACAGACGTAAAAAATAATAAAGGGCGATATCAAAAATTCGTGGACTTTACTTCGGTACTTGAAAAATTCGATAAAAAAGAAGTAGCAAAGAAGAAAGCAAAAAAATATCTGTCCGATCGACTCTTCACAACCATGACAGCGAAAAAACCTAAACAACTCGACTTACATGTTGATACGAACCAAAATAAGGCTTCTAATCAATTTATATCTTCTCTAACTTCAGATTATACAAAAAAACAAGAAGATGAATTATCCTTTGAACAGAAACAAAAAGATAGCTCATTTTCTTTTACTCAAAAAGAGATTCCTCAAGCATTAAAAAATAATATCATAGAAATATTAAAAGAAGAATATGCATATCGGATTGAAAATCTTGAGAAATTTTCCGATTTTCATTATTGTATATCAGAAATTGCGTCTCAAATTCAAGTGGAAACTCGTATCAATCCGGGTCAACTCTATCCCTTATTGGAAAAAATTGCTACGAACGATCTAGAATTAAGCTTAGTGAAAAATCCAGACGAACCTGAAGATAAGCGTATCAATTTTTTTCCCATTGCGGATGATAATTTGAGTCATACTCTCGCTAATTTCAGACCAGAAGAATATGAAAAGATAAAAATAAAAGTAACGAAGATATTTTTTAAATTTTTAAATCGGAAGAAATCGAAAGCTATTTTTACTAAACTCAGGAAGCAGATTGGCGAGAATACAGAAGAACAAAAGGCATGGAATGAAATATACAAAATATTTAATAATGTCTATCCTAAATATGTAGAAATCGTTGAGAAGATAAGATTAGGAGTAGAATTACCAAAAATCTTAAAAGTATTTCCTAAAAAAAATATTGATATTTATCTTTAATTCTTAATCATGCCCTCTATCAATTCAAAAATTTCATTGAGGACCACATTTTTAGGACTCTCTTCTTTTCAATTGCTGGCGATGTTTAGAAGGGGTATGTTTTATACTTTCCTTTCTATTTATATGAGAGATTTTCTGCTTTTATCTGTAACTGAAACGACTTTATACGCAACACTTCCCATGATTATGAGCGTAATTTTTCAAAATTTTGTTTGGGGTCCACTAAGTGACAGATTCCAAAAACGCAGAACATTTATCATATTGGGAGAGATTTTAGCTGGTATCGGGACACTAATTGTCTGGTTCGTCCACTCAATTGTCTCTAACTTGTTAATAGCGGGATACGTTATTATCGTTGGATTAATGTGTATTGAAGCGTTTTGGTCAATGTCTAATATCAGTTGGAGCGCGCTCATCAGTGATATTTATCCATCTAAAGATCGTAGTAAAATAATGGGACAATTAACTAGCGTTGGTGGTTTTGGAAGGATAATAGGAATATCTTTAGGAGGATTACTTTACAATAGCGGGTTTGGTTTTCGTGATGGACCACTATTCATTGTAGCAGCATTAGTTATGTTTGTGTCTTCTATCCCTATGATTTTCACACCAGAAGGAGGAATCAAAGATATAGGGAAAATAGAAGTTGAGAATGATGAAAACACATCAAAAAACTTTAATTTTAAAACTATATTCATTGTTTTCATTATATCGTTGACGTTTATTAATTTTGGCCGCAATTCAATCGCAACGATCTATAGTCAATATTTAATTTTAGATACGGGATTTGCGGTAGATAGCATATTATTAAGCTTTATTGCAAACACTCGATCGGTAGCAGTGCTAACTATTGGATTTTTAGCTGGCACCTTAAGCAAAAAGTTTGGACATGCTCGAACTCTAATACTAGGTGTGATATTAGCAATTTTCGCGTTAATTACCACGGGATTAACAGATAATTTGATTTTGATATTTGTTGGAAGCTTCTTTACAGGTACGGCTGAAGTCATTATTTTTGCTGCCTCTTACGTCATTGCCTCTAACTTGATACCTTCCAAAAGTAGGGCAAAATTATTTGGAGTATATAATACGACTTTTTTTCTTTCCTGGGGATTAGCTGGTACTTTCATATCAGGTCCGTTAATAGACTTTCTGCTCAATAGCGGTTTTGAGGAAGTTATATCTTATCAAGCTGCTTTTATTGTAGGAGCTCTTATAACAGGAATAGGATTAGTAATATTAGTAGCATTAGAAATCTGGCTCAAACGTAAAAATGGTATGAAATAAAATTTTTAATCTAGTTTTTTACATCCGAAGAATAGAATCAACAACAGTGTTTTCTTCTTGGTTGTGTTTTCAATGTATTGCTTTC
>JAHLWV010000092.1 GCA_019057735.1 Promethearchaeota archaeon
AACAATTATTTGTAGTTGCTGTAGTTGTTGTTGTGAAGGCTTATCAAAACTTAAACTATTTCCAAATCCTGGAGATCTTACAATAACTAACTTTTACGCCGATGTGGAATCTGATCTATGCTCAAGTTGTGGAAATTGCGTTGAGATTTGCCCAATGGAGGCAATAACGCTCATTGATGATATAGCTTCAATCAAACGGAAACGGTGTATAGGATGTGGAAATTGCGTTGCAAAATGTCCGTCTGAAGCAATTAAGCTTTATAAAAGAGAGAGACAATTCGTTCCTTATCCGACAATGGATGACCTATACGATAAAATAATGGAAAGAAAAGTAAATCTTAAAGAAAAAGCTTTAGGAAGATAAGAAATTTTATACAAAATAAATTTTTACTTATTCTTTAATATGAGAATAAATGTTTAAAAACAGTCAAGTTCAATTATTGTTTGTATCTGAAATTCCAATTTTAATGTGATATTAATATGTATTTAAAACCAAAAAAAATAGGTCCAATAGAGATTAAAAATCGATTTGTAAGATCGGCTACATTTGAAGGAATGGCTACTGAAGAAGGTTATGTTACTGATCAGCACGTCGAACTCTATAAAACTTTAGCTAAAGGAGGAGTAGGTTTAATAATTACGGGTTATTCTTATGTCCAAGAAAGTGGAAAGGCTTTTGACAAACAAATGGGCGTTTATAAAGACGATTATATCCCAGGATTAAGTAGAATTGCTGAAACAGTTCATAAAAATGGAGATAATTGTAAGGTTGCTTTACAAATTGCACATTGTGGGCATCAATCTAGATTTCTTGAAAATACAATAGCTCCTTCTGCTCAGGAGGAAAAGTTAACCAGAAAAATACCACGCGAAATGACTAGAGAAGAAATACGAGATACTGTTGATGCTTTCTCCCAAGCGATCAGAAGAGCAAAAGAAGCTGGTTTCGACGCTGTGCAGTTACATGGAGCTCATGGATATCTCATAACTCAATTTCTTTCTCCTTATATAAACAAAAGAACGGATAATTATGGGGGAAGCATAGAGAATAGAACTAGGTTTCTTGAAGAAATTTATAATAAAAGTGTTGAGTTGGTTGGAAGGGAATTTCCAATCTTAATAAAAATGAATGCTGTTGATTTTATAGAGGGAGGAACTACTACAAGTGAATCTACGGAGGTTGCCAGAAGGTTAGAAAAGATTGGGTATGCCGCAATTGAAGTCAGTGGAGGAATATGGGAAGTTGCAAAATTAAAAAAGAAAGATCTTGGTTGGAAACCAACCTTTTTACCAGAAAGTCGAATCTTTATAGGAACGATGAATGAACCTGCTTATAATCTAGCTTATGCAAAAGAATTCAAGAGAGTTCTTGATATACCCGTTATCCTAATTGGAGGTATTAACTCCCTCGATCTAGTAGAACAAATATTAACTAATGAAAGTGCTGACTTCGTGTCATTTTCTAGACCCTTAATCCGAGAACCAGATCTTCCTAATAGATGGATGAAAGGTATTGGAAACCAAAAAGTAGATTGTATATTCTGCAATGGTTGTTTAGCTACGACAGTTACTCCAGGCTTACGATGTGCCAAGCTACATGAGTCTAGTGCAAGTAATTAATTAAAATCCGTAAAATGGGTTGATTTTCTCTTGAAACATTTTTTCGCCAAATTTTCTTATCTAATTATTAAATTTAAAAGATATAATAGTTAATTAGGTTACATTTTTTATGTAAATTAAAGTTGAATTGGTAAATATATAGGAACACTTTCCAACATTTAATTAAAAACAAAAATAGAAAAAAGTATAAAAAAATTGAATTTTAAGTTATTACGGTTTCGATAATCTTACCATCTCGCATTTTTAGTATTCTTTCAGCAAGGGCACCAACCATAGGGTCGTGTGTAACCATTAAAATCGTTTGATTAAGTTCTAAATTAAGTTCACGTAATAATTTAATTATCTCCATACCCAATTTAGTATCGAGTTCACCAGTTGGCTCATCAGCAATTAAGATTGAGGGTTCATTACATAACGCACGTGCAATTGCAACTCTTTGTTGCTCCCCACCTGAAAGTTCTGAAGGAAGATGATCTTTCTTTTCACTTAAACCTACAAGATCAAGAAATTTATTAACATTTTTTTTAATTTCCTGTTTAGTTCTAGCTGCAAATACCATTGGAAGTTCTACATTTTCATAAGCTGAAAGTACTGGTACCAGATTATAAAATTGAAAAATGAAACCTATTTCTTTGAGCCTTAAATTTGTACGTTGCTTATCATCCATATTAGCAATATTTGTTCTATTGATATACACAGCACCACTTGTAGGATTATCGAGAGCACCAATCATATTTAGGAGTGTAGTTTTGCCAGAACCTGATGGACCCATAACAGATACAAATTCTCCCTTTTTAATATCCATACTAACACCATTTAAAGCTCTTATTTCGATACCTTCGGTAATGTTATAGATTTTTGTTAAGTCAAAAGTTTGGATCATTACCTCCGAGTCCAATTCATAATCCTTTACTTCTTGAAATACTGAGTCTTGTACTTTACTCTTTTTTGCTTTTCTCATCTAATATACCTCAAATTCATTAATTGTAGATTTCTTCAATTGGTTTTCCACCAGTCCTTTTCCCTGTAAATTCTCCATCAGTAAGAGTAATAATCCTATCTGCGACTTCTGCAATTCGAAGATTATGCGTAACCATTAAAATTGACTGACCAGCGTTCTTCAAATCGAGGAAAATTTTCATGATATTTGTAGTTGTTTCTGTATCGAGTTCGCCCGTTGGTTCATCAGCTAGAATGATAAGAGGATCGTGCACTAATGCTCTAGCTATTGTGACTCGTTGCTGTTCTCCACCTGACATCTGTGTGGGTAGGTGATCCATTCGTTCCCCCAGTCCAATCCTTTTTAAGAGACTTTTAACTTTTTCTTCCCTAAATTTTACATCTTTTTTATCAATTACCATTGGAAGCTCCACATTCTCAATGGCTGTAAGAATGGGAAAAAGATTGTAGAACTGGAAAATTAATCCAATCTTTCTCAATCGCATTTTTTTGAGTTGTTTGTTAGTCATAAGCATTATGTCAAGTCCCATTCCTTTTGCATCAACGTTATATATTATGTTTCCTGAATCTGGGAAATCTAGAGCACCTAAGCAATTTATTAATGTTGTTTTTCCCGAACCAGAAGGTCCTACAACAGCAATAAATTCACCTTTCTTAATTGTAAGATTAACCTTATTTAGTGCTGTTATTGTGGAATTGCCAACGATATAGGTTTTGGTGAGATCTTTCACAATAAGAATTATATCAGGATCTATTCTTATTGCTTTTGCAGTAGCCTTTCGTTGTTTATTCATCCTTACTTTTTTCTTTCTTCCTGATATTTTTATCACCTTTCTGGATTCATAATAATATAATAAACTATCTCATTCTCACCGCATCTATGATATTTAAGTTAGCAGCCCATTTAGCAGGATAACGTGAACTTAATATTGTTGTTATTAAAGTTGCAAAAATTAAAATGCCAATGGTTAACCAAGGAATCGTCAAAGTAAGCGTGATAAATCCTGTTGAAGGCATTGAGTCCACTATTAAAGTTCCTTGAATTAAACCTGCAAATATGCCTGTGAATATGCCTAAAAAGGCTATTATTAATGTTTCTCCCGAGATTGATCGTATCACACCTTTTTTGCTTAATCCTATCGATCTGAGCATCCCTATTTCTCTTCTACGTGCCATAGTCGAAAGTAGACTATGAAGTGTTAAACCAATCATAGCAATAACCATGGCTAAAATAAGCAGACCATTTGTTATGAAAACAATTAGATCAATCATACTTTTGAAACTGGAACGTAGAAATGATTTAGTAAAACCAAATAAGACAAGGTACTTTTTACTTTCTAGGTAATTTAGGATCTCTTCTAAAACATCTTCATCTGACGCTCCTGTTTCCACCCAAGTGAACCAATCATATACAGAAGTTCTAATTTCAAGAGAGAAACTTTTGAGATCAATTATTGACCAATATTCTCCTGTCATAATTAGGCTTGGAAAAAGTGCTGACCTAATAGTCGTAATATTTTTTGGATTATCAACATGAAGTAGAATTGATGTTATTTTATCATTAGAATAATTATTACCTCTGTAATCCGAATATACAGTATCTCTAGCTTTTTCGTAAGAAATGTAAACAGAATTTCCGCTAACATCATAACCTGTTTCGAAACCGGCATACCAATTATATTTTTCTGTATTATAAAATGTGGGTGCTTTAATTATTCCAACAATTTCAAATTTTGGCCATGTTGCGACATTAATTAGAGAATGAGTAGATTTAGCTACTCCAAATTTTAAGCTATCAATAGTTAAATTGTAGTTACTATTATAAGTGGAATTATGCCCTATTATTCTTAATTTAAGATTATTCATCGGATCAAAATAATAGTGGTTTAAATCGAAAATAAAGGTATTATTGTTTTCTATAGTATTATTAATAGATCCTAGTGTTTCAAATACGTTAGTATATGTATTAAACGCTTCCAATTCGAGTTTATCCACACTACAATTTACTGAAGTCTCAATTGTAACATTAATAGCTTTATAAATATTAGGTGTCATAAACCTCGTAGTAATATTTAAGGCAAGCCACTCTTGATTACTTATATATGAGAGGTATACATCATCAGAGTCAGTCAAATTTACTTCTGAACCTGTTGTTGATGAAAAATTATAAGGAACTGCTGTAGTGACATATAGTGGAAAACGATCTAAAATAAATTCTTGGGGAAAAATAGTTATATTATCTCCAAGCCCTATTGAAGGATTGTTTTTTATAAATATTTCATCGACCACACATACATTTTTTGTTGTATTTAGGAGTTCTTCCATTGTAGAACCGACATATCCTGCTTTTTGCTCTACAAGGCTATTATTACCAAAAAATGAATCAGATTTTAACTTTCCAGTTGAGTTTGTATGAATACCAACGACAGGGGTTGGTAAGGTCATTATTGTTCCATTAAAAGAAGTTAGAGTATAAGAGTCCATTCTCGTAGTATAATATTCAATTCCACCAATACTATTCAAGATAGGTTCCACCGCAGAAAAATTGAACCAGTTCGCTTGAACCGCATCCAGCAGCGGGTTTCCAGTTTGAGTCATTTGTCTTAACACCATATCTGAACCTCCCCCTGGTAGGTTTTTAGATGCTATTTCCTGATAAGTTGTCCAAGATACAAATGTATTATAGGTTTTTCCTGCACTTAAAAATCCCATGAGGTTTAAGGTTGAAAAGCCTTCAAAATTATCGATAATGGTAATAACACTCATATTTACAATTATCGTATCTTCATAAGCGTTATAATAATTCATATCAATCATTGCACTTAGATTAGCAAATGTTATCCCTTGTGAGAATTGTATTGGTAATTTATCACCAACCTTAACATTATAGTCTTCAGCAAAATTGTCATCAATTATAATATTATTCACACTTTCAAGCTCATCCATCATTTCATTCAAAGACATTCCACTAGGAGAAGATATAACCGTTTTCGTAAGATGATCTTTCATTTTCATTGCATCTATTATATTCATCGAAATAGATATATTATATTCGCTTTCAAGTGAGCTATGCCCAATCCAATCATCATCAATTTTTATTCTAGCATTTTGATGGCTTACACCCATAATATCGTCTACCCCCTGCAGCGTGAGAAGATCAGCTTCAAGAGATCGAGGTGTATTAAAAGTAAATATTCGAACATCACTTCCTACAAAGTTTTGAACATTAGTATTAACACCTTCTCTCATTGAATCCATCATTACACTTATACCAATAAGAAAACTTGTTATTAGTGCGATCATTGAAAATGTAAGGATTGTACGCTTTGGATGTCTTAAGATATTTTTTTTAGTTAATAATTTTGTTTTTCTAAGATATGGTGAAAAAAGTATTATAAAAACTCGATTAAGTGGTCTAATGATAAGCGCAATCAACCAAATAATACCTAATAAGATGATTACAGGACCTGCCATAACATTTATATATTGCTGACTCCCCATCGGTCCAAATTCGGGTGTTTCTGCTGGAGATGTTGCTGACATTAAAAGCCACACTCCAAATGTAATAATTAAACCACCGAAGATAGACGCAAGTATCTTCTTTGTATAACGGTTTTTCTCCCTTTTAGTCTTTTCTTCAAGAGGACTTAAGCATTCGATAATTGGTTTGCGACTTGCTTTCCAACTGGGGTAAAGTGAAGCAAAAATGCAGGATATTAAACCTACGATAAATATTAAAATTAATGTTGTCGGCAATAAAACAATATCAAAACCAGAAACTTCAAATCCTCCAGCACTTACTATATTTGAAAGAGTATCTAAGGTCACTGTAAAGATTACATCAGATATGAAATAAGAAAATATTGTCCCTATTGTTGCTCCAATTATCCCCATTACCACACCTTGAGTTAAAAATAGCTTAAATGTCTCAAATTTAGAAGCACCTATTGCTTGGAACATCCCTGTTTCATATTCTTGTTCTTTCTTAATAATATTGAAAATATTCATTATTAATATAATTGAAAGAATTAATGCGATTAATCCAAACATTAAAAACATAGCCCGCATCATAACCATTGTGGTATCTATCCTTTCTAGACTATCTGTTTTTAAATCCATAGCGCTCCAATCTCTTCCATCGTTGAGAGCGTCTAAATTTTCTATGATTTTATCAGATACAGAGGCTACTTTAAATAAGCTATCAACACCTATAACACCGAGATTATATTCGCCTATATGATTTTCAGTACCATCCACAAGTTCATGTGTATTATTAATATTTGCAAATAAGGAAGGCCCTTGTGACGGCATTAAAAATTGAGAGGGTTTATCGGGATCAAAATCACGTGCTTCATTGAGATCTCGAATAATAGCAACAACAGTATATACGAGCCATGTACCCGTGTTTAAGGGATTGTAGCCTAGTAATTCCCCATCATTTGGAAAAATCCATATATTATCACCTGCGCTGAAATTTTGCCCTAATTTAATTTTTAATGATTCTGTAATCACGACTACTCTCTCCCCATTAGTCCCATCAATATATTCAAGAAGTGTCTCAATTGTCTCTTCATCACTTACAGAATCTTTTATATATGGTTTTCCACCTAATTCCCGTTCATCTTGAGATAGATAATCAAGACCATATACAGCTGTTAAGGTACTATTATCAACTTGATTTCCACTATCAGTTGAGCTTGTGGATACACTAACACCTGAAATTCTATACGCTATTGATTCAACATGTGGTACATCCTCAATTACACTATTTATAGTATCAGGTACAAACCAACCACCTGAATTATTAGCTGGTCTAATTAAAATGTCTGCAGTGCCTAATTGTCCATCAATGCTATCTAGAAACATAACATTAAAAGAATCAGACACAATCATGACTCCACCGAACAAAGCAACACTAATAACAAGTGTGATTGTCGTAAGAATGTAGCGTATTTTACGTCTTTTCATATTACGTAAAGCAATCTTTAGTATTACGCCCATTTTTTCCTTTACTCCTTTTTTTTAAATTTTTTCTTTGATTATGAGGAGGTAATCCTCATCTTGTATTTTATACAATTGTTATCAATTATATTCTATTTAAATATTTTTTAAAGTATAGTTCTCTATTCTCAACCGAATTATTCGATAAATAATATCATTTATTATATTATTTAAATATGTCGGAATTGATAAAACTATTTATTGCTTAGAAATATGACTTCAAATATTAAATTAATGATTATAGATTAAAGATATAGTAACTATCATTGCTCTGAAGCATTTTTAGTATATTTTCCATTTCTACTTTTGCCTTTTTTGAAAGAATTAAAATCAGATTAAATATTTCGATCCGCCTGCTACTTTTCTTGTTGGTGTAAAACTATATCGACACTCCTTAGGTACATAATTATAAAAAACAATAATGAGTAATTATCTTGACTTTATGTAGAGAAAAAGACTTAATTAATCTATAAAAATATCCTTGCACAAATTCTTACTTTAATCATTTTCGAATAATAAACAAAAAAGTTTTAGAAAGATAATAAACTTCATTAAAAAGGTAATTTTTATGGGTAGACACGAAAAAATAGATATAAAACTAAATAAATATCTTCGGTTAGCTACTTTCCCCGTTGCCGTAAAATTACTAAGGAATCCCGAAGAATTAAATGATATTAAATTTTTAAAAAAAACAGAAAAACAAATAGCGCTTTGTCAAATTTTCAGCTATGCAAGGTATTATGGATGGAC
>JAHLWV010000511.1 GCA_019057735.1 Promethearchaeota archaeon
ACACTCCTGAAAATAGACGAAGAACGGAGAAAGTTATGAGGGCGGCCGTAAAAGCTGATTCTCGATTTCCTTGGAGTAAAATATTTTTTGAAAACACATTCTCTACAGCCCTTCCTCGAGAGGAAGCAGGCAAATATGAAATTTTGTTGGAAATGGTTCGTCTTGCTCCCTCGGCGGGCAACAAACAACCGTGGAGAGTTTTAAAGGAAAAAGGGAATAATATTTTTCATTTCTATACTAAATTCTCGCAGAAATCAAGAATGAAAGTTTATAATACATTCGTTAACATCGATATAGGGATTGCGATTTGTCACTTTGATCTAACTGCAAAAGAGGCTGGAATAAAAGGAACATGGGAATTTTTAAGCCCAGATAATAGTGCTCCCCAAGAATTAAAGTATATTATTTCATGGATTGGACAATAGTATATTCATTTTATTTTAATACATAGTTGTCAAACATCCTAAACTTCTCTTATTTTAATAGTATTAATTGTTTTAAAAGCTTTAAAAACAAGAAATAATGATTTTTCATATTCTAGATGTGAATATACTAATACTGCCTATTAAAAATGACAAATATACTTGTAACTGGAGGAACGGGATTTATTGGCATACCTCTGGTTATAAAATTGCACGAATTAGGTCATAGATTAAAACTACTAATAAGAGAGAGAAGTAATACAACACCCTTTAAAGAGCTCAATAATATTGAATATATCATTGGCGATGTTCAAGATGTTAGCAGCTTAGAAAAAGCTGTGAATAAAGTAGAGGCTATATACCATCTTGCCGCTTATACAAGGATATGGGCGAAAGATAAATCGATATATTACGATGTTAATGTTAAGGGAACGGAAAACATCGCTAATGTAGCTCTTAAAAATGATCTAAAGTTGTTTTATGTTAGTTCATTTACTGCTATCGGACCGACTCCTCCAGAACCTGTTGATGAATCCTTTGAAAACGAGGAATTTTTTATGGAATATGAGAAATCTAAATTTCAAGCGAAAAAGCTCGTGAAAAGTTATATCCCAAAAGGTTTGAAAGCGATGATATTTTATCCCGGAATTGTATATGGTCCAGGAGATTTTAATATATTCGGTAGAATGCTATTTGATGTTATGAGGGGAAAAATGTTTCCCTTGGGCATTTGTCCTGGAAAGGGAGACTCTATGACCTGTTTATCTTATGTGTATGATACAGTAAATGCTTTAGCAGATGTGATAGATAGAGAAGATCTTATTGGGGAAGATTTTATTCTTGGGGGAGAAAATGTTAAATTTAAAGAATATCTTGATTTAATTGCCAAAATTGGAAGAGATAAAAAAGCATTAAAGCTTCCTTTTGCATTTGCGATGGTCTATGCATGGTTATTGGAAATTAAAGCAAGGTTTAATAAGAAACCCCCTTTTTTAACTCGACCTACGCTAAGGGCACTTAAATATCATAGATCGTACTCATCAAAAAAAGCCATTGATAAATTGGGTTATAAAATTACTCCATTAAAAGAAGGTTTGGAAGAAACAATCAAATGGTATAAGGAATATAATGAAGAAGGCAAAAAATGATAAAAGCTTACGAAAATCATGTTAGAAGATGAATTAACTAGTCAAATTATTGATAAGGAAGCATGTAAAACGGAAATAGCGAAAAAATACACTATATTTCTTGCACAATATCCTGAAATTTTTTCTGATCTAATATCAGGCTCGATCTTTGATTTCGCCCTTTATGATTCAGCTGAAACATATTATGAAGAATCTCCCGTAGATATCTTTAATGTGCTTAGAAATGGAAACGGAATTGAAATAAAACCCGGAGGAGCATTTGATTCAGATTTAGAATTAGCGCTCTCGGTAACTGCTGTTAAAAAATTAATTCAAACGAAATCAAAAGTAGAATATGCTGAACTTTGCGGATCATTTTATAATGATCCAGATGATGAGAAAGGATGGGTTGATTTTGTATTACATAAAAGAACACAAACCATAATCGATATGGGCTATGGAAAATTTGCCAAAGCTTCTGGGATTCTCAATGATTATGACGATATTAATAGTATTTAAAAATCTTCTTAAATAAATATTAGAAACATCAGTAAAATTAGAAAGGTAATTAAAAATATGACAACAATTCAAGAATTAAAAATTAAAAATAAATATACTGGAGAAGTTATAGATACCATACAAGCAGATACACCTGAGTCTCTAAGAGATAAAATAAAAAAAGTACATAAAAATCAACATCTATTAAAAGAAATGGACTTCTTTGAACGCGCTCAAATTCTCTCTAAATATGCAAGTAAAATGCGATTTAAAAAGAAAAAACTAAAAGATTTAGTTGTAGCAGAAGGAGGTTTACCGATCAAATATTCGGATTGGGAACTGAACATAGTGCTTACGGGCTTCCGATTTTGCGATTGGTATTACCAATTTATAGAAGACAAACCATTAACTGGTATTGAAGGAGAGAAAAATGTAGTTATAAAATATATTCCACACGGATTATCTGCTTGTATTTCTCCTCGTAACAC
>JAHLWV010000512.1 GCA_019057735.1 Promethearchaeota archaeon
AAAAGAGGACACCTTTACTATCCCATAATTCCTATTCATAAAGTTTTAGAGGATACTGCCGAAAGATTTCCTGATAAATTAGCTTTTCTTTACCCTATGGAAATGACTTTCAAACAGTTTAAAGAGCAAGTAGATGTATTTGCTACAGCATTGAAGAATTTAGGAGTGAAAAAGGGCGATAGAGTAGCTCTTTACACCCCAAATTCAATCAAATGGGAAATCGCGTTTTACGGATTAGAGAAAGCAGGGGCAATTATGGTCCCTATGAATCCCTTATTTAAAGAAGCCGAAGTCAAATACGAAGCTGATGACTCTGGAGCAGAAACTATAGTAGTTTTCCAGCCATTATACCCCATTGTAGCTGCAGTCAAAGATAAAACAAGCCTTAAAACGATAATTATAATCAAATCAGAAGAGAATAAGGGGAATCTTAAAATGCCGGAGGGGACCATTGGATGGTCAGATCTAATGAAAAATACAAAATCAGACCCTCCAGAATACATATTCAATCCTAAAGAAGATCTTGCTGCGTTGGTATACACAAGTGGAACTACAGGCCTTCCAAAAGGAACAATGCTTACGCATTACAATATGGTATCAAATGTAATCCAAGCAAGTACAATATTTGAGCTAAGTGAGTTTGATATCGCAATGACTGTACTTCCGCTTTACCACATTTATGGTCTTAATGTTTGTATGAACCAAGCGATTTGGTTAGGTGCTTCACAAGTTGTAACACCTCGATTCGATGTGAAAGAGTTTTGTGAGTTGGTAGAAAAATATAGAGTTACGTACAGTCTATGCGTACCTCCAATATTTCTCGCTGTTGTTAGACACCTTGAAGAACGAGGCGTTAAAGGATACAATTGGGAGGATCTTAAAATTGTTAATAATGGTGGTGCTCCTATTCCGCTTGAACTTCTTGATAGGTTTTATGCGTTGGCAAAAAAGAATTGTAACGCTAAAAATGTAACCATTCAACATGGTTGGGGATTAACCGAAGCTTCTCCTGTAGTTGCATCTAATCCTATGTCCCATCCTAAGATGGAATCACAAGGGACTCTAATTTCCGATACTTTTCATAAGATTATTGACTTAGAAACAGGCGAGGAACTACCTAAACGCGGTGATGTTGGTGAGCTAGTTATAAAGGGACCTCAAGTTATGAAAGGTTATTGGAACCGACCAGAGGCTACCAAAAACGCTTTTTGGACAGATCCTAAAACCGGAGAAAAATGGTTGAGAACGGGCGATATGGCATACATAGACGAAGAAGAATTCGAACACCTTCTTGATCGGATAAAAGAAATGATTAAATATAAAGCCTGGAGTATTGCACCTGCAGAACTTGAAGACTTACTATTTAACAATCCTCACGTTTCTGACGCAGCTGTAATAGGAAAACCGTCTAAAGAATTAGACGTAGGGGAAATTCCTAAAGCTTTCATCATTTTAAAACCAGAATCTAAGGGAAAAGTTTCAGAACAGGAAATCATAGATTGGGTTGCTGAAAAGATTTCCGCTTATAAAAAAATTCGAGAGGTTGAATTTGTAGACGATATTCCAAAATCGGGCTCAGGCAAAATATTACGGAGAGAGCTAGTCGAACTAGAAAAAAAAAGGCTTGGTATAAAATAAAAAAAATTTATTTAGCATTAGGATCGTTTTGCATAATCCCGGACATAACACCCTCAGAATCTTTAAAATAAGCTAACCAACCCACACCCGGCACTGCGTGCTTTGGCCGCACTATTGCACCACCTTTACTTTCAATCTTCTTAATGATTTCGTCAATGTCACCAACATCAATAGTGTTTACTACTTTTGGAAAGCCCTCTTCTTCGTAACCTAACCCCCCATCGATCCCTGGTTCTTCTTCGTCACCAGTCATTATTAACCAATAATCCATAGGACCATCCCATTTTTGAAACTTCCAACCAAATACATCTTCATAAAAAGATATTGTCTTGTGAACATCCTTTACATTCATTTCAAAATGCACTAATCTTGCCATAAAAACACCTCTAATTTAATTAAAGTAATACACTAAGTAAAATTTAAAAAAGTACGCCTTATAAAGTAAAAATTCTACTTTTCTCTCTTATCTGCTTTTCTAAGTATGATATAACCTAATATCGCACCTATTATAAAGGGGAGAAGTATTTGTAGCCACATTAATCCAAAAGGCAGTAAATAAGTAGGAGGATGATGTTGTGGGGTAGGCGGCAATGTTCGTAAATAATAAGAAACAGCTGAAGTTATCCAATTATAAGACCAGGCGATAAATGTGGTAACTCCTAACCATTTACCGTGCTTGTAAATTAATCGTTTATTAAAGTATGAAAAATATGTCTTTAGCATAATAATAATAGCAATCGGGAAACTCGGCCAAAAATGAAAATTAAAGCTTAAATCAGTTATTTCAAATGGCGGTGATTGAAAAAGTAAAGATCCAATATATCCAGTTATCCCAGCAAACAATCCCAAAAAGAATAAAGTTGTCGCAAATCCACCAAAAGCTCTGTGAGATCTAAA
>JAHLWV010000513.1 GCA_019057735.1 Promethearchaeota archaeon
GCTTACAGGTAGTTTACATGGTCGAGACAAATTAGAAGGTTATGATATAATCAGTCTAATGAAAATAACTGTTGATGAATAGTAAACGGAATAAACGCATTCACCCATTTTTTTCCCATATAATTATCCTTATTTTTTAGGCTGAAAATTTAAATAATTCTCTGTACTTTATACTCACAGTATTAAAATAAACACATTACAAGGTGTGGATTTGATTCAAGAACTGAAAAAAACTCCATTTTATAATATTCACGTGAATTTAGGAGCAAGGATGGTTGACTTTGCTGGTTTTAGTATGCCAGTGCAGTACGAAAGCATTATAAAAGAACACGAAGCGGTCCGCAATAAAGCTGGTGTGTTCGACATATCACATATGGGGGAATTCCTGTTAGAAGGGAAAGATGTATTATCCTTTCTTCAATATATAATGATTAACGATTTAAAGCTACTAGAACCCACAAAAGGACAGTATTCATGTATGTGTTACGAAAATGGGACTGTTGTTGACGATCTTGTTTATTACGAGGAAGAACCTGAGCGATTTAGAATGATCGTTAACGCTAGCAATGTCGAAAAAGATTTTCAATGGTTAAACGAGCATATTGGAAATAGAGATGTTAAAATTACTAATTTATCCTTAGAGCGATGTCGATTAGCGTTTCAAGGTCCAAAATCCGACGAATATCTCCAACCATTAGTAGATGTTGATTTATCTTCGATAAATAGATTTTATTTTGCTCACACTATGTTAAACGGGGTTCCAATATTTATAGCTAGAACCGGGTATACAGGTGAGCGAGGATTTGAAATTTCATTTGATAACAAATATGCTGAGAAAATATGGAATGATCTAATTGAAATTGGAGCCTCACCAGCAGGTTTAGGAGCGCGAGATTCGTTGAGATTAGAAGCAACTTACTCATTATATGGTCACGAAATTAGCGATTCAATTACGCCTATTGAAGCAGGACTTTTTTGGCTCGTCAAACCTAAAGAGGGTATCGATTATATTGGAAAAGAAACTTTATTAAAACAAAAATCCGAAGGAACAGATCGAATTATTGTAGGGTTGAATTTGCTAGATAGAGGTATTATTAGAGAGCATTATAAAATTTTTATAAAAGGCGAGGAAATTGGATATGTAACATCAGGAGGATATTCACCTACCCTCAAAAAAACAATTGGTTTAGGACTTGTTGAGAGCCAATATAGTAAAGTAGGAATGAAACTTGAAATTGAAATTCGCAACAGACTCTTAAAAGGAGAAATAGTTTCTACACCGTTTTATCGTAATGTTTGAGTGAAGTAATTATTATTATTTAAATGTGAAAAATTATGGAATACGAATTTCCTGATGATTTAAAATATATGAAGACACATGAATGGGTGCGAATTGAAGGCGATACGGCTACAATAGGCATTACCGATTATGCTCAACATCAATTAGGCGATATAGTTTATGTTGAATTACCCGAAATAGGAAGAACGCTAGAAAAAGAAAGTAGTGCTGGTGAAATTGAATCCGTTAAGGCAGTTGGAGAAATTTTGATGCCATTATCCGGAGAAATCGTTGAGATTAACGCTATTATAATAGAAAGCCCCGAATCAATTAATTCTTCTCCTTATGGGGATGGTTGGATGATGAAGATAAAGGTTTCAAATAGTAGCGAAATTAACGATCTTTTATCCGTTGAAGATTATAAAAAAATAGTAGAAGAAGAGAAAAAATAAACTTTTTTTCCAATTTTTAATTTTATTTTTTAATTACTTGAAGTAAGAGTTGATTAATTTGGATTTTGTACCTCATGACGATAAAACTATTACTGAAATGCTTAAAGTTATTGGCGTTAATAATTTAGAAGAATTATTTCAAGATATTCCTAAAGATTTAATTATTAACAGTTTAAATTTACCTTTAGGCTTATCCGAACCAGATGTTCTGAAAAACTTAAAAGAAATTTCTCAAAAAAATAAAGTATATTCTAATTCCTTTCTGGGAGCAGGTTATTATTTTCATTACATCCCTTCTTTAGTTGATTTTGTAATAAGTCGTTCAGAATTCTATACTTCGTACACACCCTATCAAGCAGAGGCTAGTCAAGGTTACTTACAAGCGATCTATGAATATCAAAGCGTAATTTCTCGACTCACTCAAATGGATGTTGCCAATGCGAGTATGTACGATGGGTCCACTGCGCTTGCGGAAGCGGCTATTATGGCAACTATAATTACAAGGAAAAACCATTTATTATTATTGGAAGGTATTCATCCCGAGTATTCTGAAGTTGTCAAGACTTATTGTTGGGGACAAGGAATCAATCTTAGAATTATCACTGAAAATAAATTAATAGAGGAATTAAACCAAGATATTGCAGCTGTTTTATTTCAGAGTCCAAATTTCTTCGGAGATATAGAAGATGTATCTTTGTTAGCAAAACAAGTGAAAGAAAAAGCTCCTAATTGCTTATTGATACAAAGCATGACCGACCCCACCTGTTTAGGTGTTCTGAAACCACCAGGAGAAACAGATGTAG
>JAHLWV010000514.1 GCA_019057735.1 Promethearchaeota archaeon
CCATTGAATCGACACTAATTAAAACATTAAACTTATTTCGTATAAGATTAACAATCTCTTTTACCCGGTCTGGATATGGTTTGTTTGCAACGCATCCAATATCAATAATATTAGCACCAGATTCTATGTAATGTTTTACTTTTCTAAGTATTGCTTGATCATTCTTTTCTGGGCAATTTACTATTTCTGCAATAATCGGAGGCGGAAGATTAGGACTGATCATTAGATTTGAGATGCCCTCATTTAAGAAGAATGTATTGGAATCTATGTTACCTCTGGCAATTTCTAACTGTTCTTTTAGAATTTCTTCGTATTCTTGTTCGCTTGAGAGCTCTAATATTTTATTTGCGGGAGTAGAATTAGAGAGTTTAATATCATCTATGTGTTTCAAAATTGTAGGGAGATCTGAAGCAAACTCTGGACCTTTTCTTATTGGGATTGAATTTAATTTCTCTAATTTAGTGGTGTCCCACTGTATAAATCCAGGGAGTAAAATCATATCGTACTCTTGAATAGTTATTTCTTTGATTATTTCATCAACTAGAGTTTCTGAAATAAAAGCAGAGATTGTTACTGGAGCTTTATAAACTTTTATCTTTCGATTTTTAATAGGAGAAATAACTTTTTCAATAATTGAATAACTACTTTGACCAGTTATAATTAAAATATTTTTAATTTAAATCACTCAATAGTTTGTTTTTGTCAAAAGAAATGTATATATCGTCTAAAACTGAACCCTTAGCTTCTTTGATTTTCAGATTATTTACAATAGGAGCAAATTCTCCGCCAAGTAGACCATTAGCAATAAAAGCAGCACCTTGAGCTGCGTGTTTTGAAATGCTACCATAGGTTCGCATCAAATTAACGGTAAACAAACCTTCTAAGCTGGTAGCGATTTCATCTTTAATAATATGATTATTCGCTCCTCTTCCAGCTAATAATATCTCAGTTATTTGATCCTTATTCGAAAAAGAGGATGATATAGCATAAATTGCCTTGATTAAAGAAGAAATGTAAGCGTGAAAAGCCAATCTTGTTTGAGGGTCATTTTTAACTAACCTCGTAAATTGGTCTAAGGTTAAATCGCTATGCCCCGAAATTGAGGACAATCCTCCTCCGTATATGATGTTTTTCTTAATATCTTTAATTAAATAAGCTAATTCTCCATCGAGATTTCCACAAGCTCTAAAACCCATAATGTTAGAACCCCCAATTCCATCGATCACCTGTCCGTTTTCTATCGCTAAAACTGCTGTGAAACCAAATCCAAGTTCAACCATGATGAAATTAGTGTTTGTAGGTTGCAATTTTAAACGGTCTATTTGATCTCTAATTCCCGTAACGACAGTACAAAGCTTATCTGCCGTCCCCATATCGATTTTGTTTATTTTACGATATCGAGGGACTGTAGGTAGATGTTTAACTCCTGGAACAATGATTCCAGGAAGATTTTCTTCTTTCATTAAACGAAGAACCTCCCCTAATCCAACTAATTGTTCCCTCTCCTTTTTGTCAAATTTTAAAAGTGTTAAAAAAATATCTTTTTCGGTAATATCCTTAACATTTTTTAGTGGTAATCCAAAACCGCTTGGTGCTACGATTAAATCAAGATTTTTTATTGATTTTATGATCGAAATCGCTCTAGAAGGTTCTTCTATCACTTCTTTTGTAGAAATTGAATTATCTAAAATAACTTGCTTACCTTCTAAAGCGAAAAAATCCCACGTTAATGAGCCAGGGTCGATTCCTAATACCTTAATCAATGAAAATCAAGCTCTAGTTGTTTTACTTATAATTAAAGTTCTACAATTCTTTTTATTTTTATTAATTTTTTAATTTTTATAAAATATTAAAGAGCTTGGATATATTCTTACTTATACCACCAAGAATTTCTATTATTAAAGGTAATGTCTTCCAATTTTCAAGTAGATCTTACATCTTTAGGTCTGGAAATGAATTATTTATATGAAGTTTTAGCTACAACTTATTCCATAAAGGATAATAAATTGGTTCCAAACACTGCCGCTATGGGAATAAGATTGTTGGAAAATAATACATTAAAAATTTGGCCCTTCCCAAATACGACTACATATAAAAATCTCGATAGCACTAAATTAATTATATTAAATTTTGTCGACGACATCTTTCTATATGCAATAGCGTCTTTAAAAAGTAGTTCTATTTCTAGTAGTATTGAGACATTTACGGAACGTCATTATAATTTTTATCCATTTGATGTGAAAAACGAGCATAAGGCAATTTTTAAAGGAATTACTCAAGATAATGTTATTCATTTGCCATATTTAAATCAAGCGTGGGCTATTATCTCGTGCGTAGCAACGAATAAAAATCAAACCGTAAAGACAGATAATTTAGGACAGGTGGAGTTAGTTGAAATAAGTTTATCTGTAATTTCCTACGAAAAATTTAAAGAATCATTCAAACTATATAATAGAGCAGAAAACCTAACATTGGAAACTATCATTTTAGCTACAAAATTATATGTCGCCAAAGAAAAAAAAGATAAAACC
>JAHLWV010000515.1 GCA_019057735.1 Promethearchaeota archaeon
ACTCCATTGGTTCGATAACACAAACATTACTCATAAATCTCTGTTTAATTCTCTTAGCTCTTTTAAAACCCTCATCATTTGATACAAGGTAATTATCATTATCTGATTGAGCAGCGGCATAAGCTAAAGATTGATCTGCTGGCTCATTATTTCTTTTAGAACTTTTCAAACTATATCGCACAGAAGAGCAAAATCTCTTAAATTCTACAGAGTTTTCAACGGTAATTACCTTAAAATATAACCCAATAGTTTCATTAAAGAAGTGCACTTCGCTCCTGATCCTTTTAGTTATATAGAATTGGTGAGTGGTGCGTAATTGCGCAAATAATCGTTTTAATAACGGTATCTGATTGGCTTCTCTAGCAGCAATGAAAAAATTTGAATCAATCCAAAATTCGGTCATTTTCAATCAATTAAACTTCGGTTTTTAAATTTTGATATGGTTATCGGACTTAACATCAGGAGAAATATCAAAACCAGTAAAAATTATTTGCTCAATGTTAGTTTCATCCACAATTCGTTTGATTTGTTCTATTATAATTTTCTGATTATCAATCATAAAAGGATTAAGTAAATTGTCGATGACGATAAAGTAATTCGGGCCTAACTCAGATAAAAGCGCAGCTCTGATCGAGAAATATATAAACATCTTTTCTGAAGCGCTTAACTGGTATAGATTTCTCTCAACCCCTCCTATTTTAAGGACTGGAAGAAAATTATCGTCCCAGTCGATCAAATGTTTGCCAGAATTCAATCGAAACTTACGCCACATTTTATTACAAATATCTTGTATTGACTTCAATCTACGGGATTTAAGCTCGTCTAATGTTAAGTTCAATGCCTCTTGAAAGAAGATCATTTTATATTGTTTATGGATCAAGCTCTCTATTTCTGTACGTAGTTCTCCAATTGACTTATACGGTTCGATTAAAGAAACTTTTTCGTTTTCAAACTGTTTTTTTTTAAATGTGTTATTTCCAATTTGTAAATTAATGCCTGAAAGCTCCTTTTTCCAATCGCCATACTGCTTATTCTCCTTATCTAGCGCCGCAACATCTCCTATTTTATGCGAACTTTTAAACAGCTCGATCTCTTTGTGTTTCTCCTTAATTTTATTCTCATTCTCCGAAATCTGAGCGTCAATTTTTTTAATGTCAGAATCTTTTTCTTCGATTTTACTAAGTAATTTTTCTTTTCCTTTTACTCTTTCTTTTTTAGAGATGTAATCTTCGTGGTGCTTTAGAAGGCTCTTAATTGTGTTTTCAACTAAGTTGATTTTTTTATCGATTTCCATCGACTCACTTTCAATCCTTTTTTTATCATCTTCACTCTGTGTTATCGTATCAATTTCTTTTTTGATATCTTCTATTTTATTTTTAATTTTTACCGTGTTTTCGCTCGTATCTTTATATTGAACTTTTTGACCCAAGAGATCGTAATAAGCTTGCTCTGGATTTTCCATTTGCCGAAGTTTTTCCTCACTTGTTTGTTTTTTTATTTTTAACTGCTCTATTGAGTTGGTATATTTCTCAATAAAGTTTTCTGAGACAGGACAATTACCCTTCGTAATAGGACAAGTTCCCTTTTTAAAGTTTTCTACTATTCCTGTCTCATGCTCTATTTTTTCCTTGAATTCGTCTAATTGCTTTACAGCTGAATTGTATTCCGAAAGTCGTGTTTCTAATGATTTTAATTTTGGTGTCATTTCATCAAGCTTCTTCTGAGCTTTACTTAACTCTTTTAATTCCCCTTGAAAACTCTCTAACTGAGAATTCTTATCTTTTAAAAGAAGATCACTCTGGTTGGCTAAACTTAGTTCGTTGTTAAGCTTTTGACGTGAACTCTGCAACTCCTTTAATCGCTGTTCATTTTTTCGATATAGAATAGATTTTTCTTTTAACACTTCTACTTTTTTTCCTAATTCTTTTAGTTCTTTTAATTCGCTTTCCAAGGATTCTAAATCCCTTGAAATGTAATCCTTTTTATCTTTTATAGTGTTTATTTGCGATTCTAACTTTTCTTTACCTGAATTAAGCTCCTTAAGTTCAGTATATTTTTTGAGTTTCTCTTCTACCTTCGAAATCTTCTCTTTCAAGTCTTCTTCCTTTATTTTTAAATCCTTGATTTCTCCATCTACACCTTTAATCTTGTCGTCCAATATATCTAAATCGTCTATAGCCACACCGTATTTGCTCTCAAGTTCCTTAACTCTTTTTTCTATACTTTTTATTCCCAAATCGCAATAACTATTAATCTCAGTATAGTAATCCAGCTGTAAAATACTCGATATATCTTCAAGAATTTTTGTTTTAGGATTATTCAAAAGACTTGGAATAGAACCCTCTTGTATAAAATTGATATTTTTGATAAATCTACTATTGACCTTTAATAAATCCTCAATTTTGTCTAATTTCATCCCTTTTTTTGAAATACTTTCTAATTCCTCTACTTCCTTTCCATTCTCTAAACGATAAATATATGAATCTGTTTTGATTACTTTCTCTCCGCTAATATTTCGCCGAATTCTGT
>JAHLWV010000516.1 GCA_019057735.1 Promethearchaeota archaeon
TGAGACTGAATTATAAGAAGTTGGATATTTCGGGCCCCTCCAATAACTTCTTCAATCTTACTTACATCAGCTAGCTCATCTATAGGAGTGTTATCGGTAACACTGATACCACCCATAAGTTGTTGAACTTCGTAACAAATTTCGTGTGTTAACTTAGCAGTGTAATATTTACCTTGAGCTGATATACTTGCAGCCCACTTTATGGCCTCTTTTGAAGGTTTATCGGCAAATAGTATCTTGTCATCGTAAATTGTCGCTGCTTGGAGCGCTAAGCTTGTAGCTGCAGTGATTTTGGTAAGTAAGTCTGCTAATCCATAACCAACGCCTTGATATCTAATTACTGCCTTGCCAAATTGTTTTCTAAGATTTGTGTAGAGAATTCCGTAGATTAACCCTGACCAGCAAATACCGATTCCTGAACCCATTTTAAGCGTGAAAGCAGAAATTGCTTAATTCACAATACCTAAGCGTTCAGGAACCAACCCTTCAAATAATCTAACATAACCTAATCCATCATCAGCTAAGATGTAATCGTTTGGAATCTTTGCATTTTCAAAAAAAGTGTGGGCAATGTGTACTCGTGGAACCGAATTGATTTTTAATCTTTCTGTTCTCACACCAAAATCACGTTTTATCATTGCTTGCACCATAGTATCACGAGGATTTGCTGTATCATATACCCCATAAGCACAAAAATAATCTGCCTTTGGGGCGTTCGTGGTATAAACTTTCTCGCCGTTGTAAATCACAGAATCTCCTTCTTTAGTTGCAACAGTTGTCATATTCACGGCATCAGAACCTCGTTCAGGTTCGGTTATTCCTATACATCCTATTTTCTGTCCAGACATTAATTCGTCTTGAACTTTTTGAATGATTTCACTTGTTCCTCCGTGTTCGTAATAGTGAAATGTCGGATTACCGCATAAAATTCCACTAGCTAATCTCGCTAATTCTAATTGAGGGTCTAATAATGATAAATGCGTTCCCAGCAAGATTTCTTTTTTCATCCCATATGGGCCAAAATCTTTCCATTTGTTAATTCGCTGCATATAACCACGCTTTCCTAGTTCTGGAAACAATACATAAACATCTTTAGATTTATCAATTTTAGGGTGAAGTTCTAAGCAAAATTCCTGAAGTTCATTACAATATTCTTGTTCCTCGTCATTTAGCATCGGAAATACATTGTTGTTAAAAATTTTAAAAACATTCTCTAAAGTCATCTTTTCAAGAATATCGTCACTAATTATTTTTTGTTGCATTATAATCTCATTAAGAATTTAATTAATTGAATTTAATAATGAGAATATTCTATTCTAATTAAATATTAAAAATCGGTTCAAAAATCGAAAAGTTGGATGTTTTTATTCTTATAATTTCAATAATCTACTTCCATGAATTATCATCATAATAAGTATTCTATTCTCTTCCTCTAAAAACCTATAAATTAATCTATAATTTTGAATAATTAATTCCCTATCGCTTGGATTCTTAGATTCTGGAACTTTACGACCTATTTTAGGAAATTGTTTAATATATTCTATAGCTTCATGAACACGTTCAAAAAAAGAGTTGGCATATTGAGAGGAGCTTTTTGAAAGATACGAAAGTATATCATCTAAATCTTCTTCAGATTCTTTAGACCAATCTATTTGAACCATTTCGCCCTAGCCTTTTCCATGACTTCTTCATGGGGAATAGTTTTTCCTTCTTTTATTTGTTCCTCAGCTCTTAAGAGCTTTTGTTTTACAAATAGATGATATTGAATATCCTCTAATGTTGTATCATCAGGTAACTCTTGTATAAGACTAATTATATCTTCTTTAATAGGTTTTAAAGTCATAATTCACAATATTTTTAAATTTTTTAGTAATTCAATATACCTATGGGTAAAGAGTCTTATATTTTTTACTTTTTGATAAAAAAAAGTTTTATAATGCGAGAAATGCTTCCTAATTATAAAAATAGTCTACATAGAAAAAGAAAACATTTTAAAAAAATTGTTGTTGCTAAAATCAATATTAAAATCGAACCATTCTGGCTCTAAAAAAAGGAGGAAAAAGATTTAATGAAAAGAATTATATCCAAATATCAATTTTAATTATATATTTTTTGCTAAAAGGTTATCGAAGATGAAAAAAATTTTAAATCTATCAAGAAAGAAACGTGTTGTCTTGGGAAGTTCTGATGTGAATAATAACACACAACAATTTAAACTTCCAGAAGAGCTCTCAAAATCCTCAAATTTACGTGATATCAAAATTTCAGTTGATAAAAATCAATGGATGCAAGTTGATACACTTAGAAAAAGCGCTCCAAGCGATCGACATTATGCTGTTCGAAGAGACGAAAATGGGGGAGTATTTATTCAATTTGGGGATGGTGTTAATGGTGCAAGGCCTCCTTCTGGTAAGAATAACGTGACAGCCACTTATCGCAGTGGTGCTGGTGCAGTAGGGAATATAAAAAATACACCAACTAAAAGAAAACTTGTAAAAAAAGCAAAGGTAAAAAAAAGAAATTAA
>JAHLWV010000517.1 GCA_019057735.1 Promethearchaeota archaeon
TTGAAAAATGGTAATGCACTTACTGATGAAGAATTTATGGCTGCTGGAGGCAATAATAGCTCTATCCATCTTGATCTTATGATCGGTTCAGGAGAAATGAATGTAGATGGAGTATTAGAAGATGGAGCCGCAGAACCAATAATGCGAAATGGAGAATGGGTTTTTGAAGTGTGATTTGATTTAGTTTTCAAGTAAAATATGTTACATTTTGAAATATTTTCCAAGTAGAGAAAGCATTACTTTTAAAAACTATGCTCTCAAATCTAATTTAAAAAAATAAATTATTTTTATATTAATTATGAAAGAAATTGAACCTAAAATTTTAACTAAAGAAGAAATTGAGCGAATTCCATCTGGAATTAACGAGGAAGAACTTGTTGAGTTCGATAAACACGCACTTAATTCTTTTGTTGAGGCTTTAACTGCTATAGAAGCAAAAGAACCAGGATCATCGTGGGTGAAAGTAAGGGATAAAGAAGGTAATATAAAAGAGATTCTTGATGCTACATCCATGAATTGGACTTTAAGTCTCGGATTTGCAAACCCAGATGTTAACTATGCAGCATATCAACAAATGATTAGACTAAATCACGTAAGATACAACGTATTAACTCCTGCTAGAGCAAAATTGGTAAATAAAATCGCAGAATTAGCTCCCGGGAAACTTAAAGGAGGAAGAGTTTCTTTAAATAATCAAGGTGGGGGATTAGCTAACGAAGCGGCTATCAAATTAGCAATGATGACATCCAGAGGGGCTGATCATTTTGGAGTTTTTTGGGGCGGTTATCACGGCTCCACTTTAGTAATGAGCACGGCCACTCAACCTATGCATGGAATAAACCGTTACTCTAGTTTTGGCCACGAACACTTCACAAGAATGCCTTATCCTTATTGTTATAGATGCTTGTGGAAGTATAAAGGAGGATTAAAAGGTAAAAAGGATCCTAGTTGCAATTTAGAATGTTTTGATTTAGTAGAAAACTATATTCTTGGGATGGCAGCAAAAAGATTTGCAGGGATTATGCTTGAACCAATTCAAGCTGCTGGAGGTCAAATACCAGCACCACCCGAATTTTTACGAAAATTGAAGTTAGTATGTGAAGAAGAAAAAGTATTCCTAATATACGACGAATGTCAAACATGTATGTGGAGAACCGGAAAATATTTTACAATAACCGAGCGCTACGAAAAGGAATTAAACATAGATGTTTCCCCAGATATGATGACATTCACAAAGGGAATTGGAGGTGGGTATCCGTTAGGTGTTTTAGTTGCATCTCCAAAAATCAAGAAAAGATTTGGTCCTTCGGAAGAGCATACTACATTTAGCTCTGATCCATTATCTTTTGCAACTTCACTGGCAGCAATTAAAGTTATTGAAAAAGCTAAATATGGTGAAAACTGCGAAAAAATGGGTAATAAGATCACTAAACGACTATTTGAAATGCAAGAAGAATACGAAGAGATTGGAGATATCAGAGGTCCTGGATTATTTATCGGGATAGAATTAGTTAAAAACAAAGAGACACGAGAACCTTTCACAGAGCTTTCTGAAGAGATGGTTTTACTAGCACCTACGCATAACTTATACTTAGGCCCGAGCATGCCAATTCTGACGGCTACAGGTAAACTGAGAAGACGAAATGTAATCAAAATCAAGCCGCCTTTAGTTGTTACGGAAGAAGATACTGATTTTATACTAGAGAATTTTGAATTGACTCTAAAAGACGCGTTAAATAAGCTAAAATAACAAAAAAATACTCTCTTTTTTTTATTAACTTAAATCCCTAAGTGATTTCGGAAAAAATTTTTTACTTTGATAATTTGTTTATTAGATTACATATTTCCTGTGGATTTCTCGTAGAGAAAACGAATGGTCTACCATCTTGAAAGATTAATTTTATAGCCTCTCCGAAATCTGTGTTGTAGACCACTGAACCATCTAATCCAAATCGAATTCCTACACCACAATATTTTCTAAAATTTGCTTTAGTTATCTCACATTTGGTTATTTTTTTTATGGGAATTTTTTTGTGGTTTAAAATTCCATATTCTACATCAAGTTGATTTTTGGTTAAGGTGATTTTTAATCCTCTGTAGTTCCAATATATAAGAAAAATAAATAAACTTACAGCACCAAGTGTTATACCTAAAAACATCAATTCCTTGGGTTTGAAAGCAGTAATTATAATACCGATTGAAAAAATTAATAAACACGTAAGTAGCACTAAAAATTTTACAAATTTTCCCGCTGGAACCCATTCGGCATATAATATTTTATCATTTTTTTGGATATTATTTTCTTTAATTATTTTAATCACCAATTTAATATTGCTCTCTTCACCATATTAACCACATCTATTATAGGATTTAAATATTTTTAATTAAAAGAATAATTCATGTTTAACGCGTATGAAGTAAGATCATTTCTGTTTTTAGCAGAGTATTGTAAAAGCATTGAAGAATGGAATAAACTAGTTATTTAATTTGAATAATAGCAAATGAGCTTAAATTAGTGTAATAT
>JAHLWV010000093.1 GCA_019057735.1 Promethearchaeota archaeon
ATTATATGGAAATAAAATCTCGTTCTGCAGGACCTTTTTCTTTAATAATAGCGAGATCTATCCCATTTCCTGAAGCCATATCTCGTATGATACTTGAAGTGATTGCTTTTATAATAATTTCTTTTCCCGCACTAATCGATAAGTTATCTTTATACTTTGCTTCAAGCACACCGTAAGAGAAATTTTGACCACTACCTACAGCACAGAATTTATCAGGCAAAATGGAACCATATGCTCCAAGATTTAGAAGTACTGGACCTTCTTCTTCAGTTACTCCACCTAAAATGAGACCTACTTGAAACGGATACATCTTATTTTGATAGAGGATATTAGATAGCATTTTTCCAGCACTTTTAACTTTGATTGGTGCTTCTTCCTTTAGTTGATACAACGCAGTTTCAGCTCGGAGAACATCGACCAGATACATTGCGTCAGCTACTCCTCCAGCAATAGTCATATATAAGTGTTCTTGGATTTTATGGAGTTTTTCAGCTGTTTTACTTGCTACAAAGTAACTCATTGTAGCCCTTCTATCAGTACCTAGGATTACAGCATCTTTACATACTAATCCTACTGTAGTTGTCCCCGTTTTTAATGTTTGATTATTTTTTTGCGTAGAGGGGGTGTTATTGCTGATTATAGAATCTCGTAAAAAAATAGATTCAGATGGTTTAACTAAATCTTCTTTTCTCATAATATCATTAAAAGACTCTTGTCTTAATAATTTTTTTTTAATTTTTTATAAATATATTGTGTTTTTAGGAGAAGAATCAAAGAATAAGCAAAGAATTAATAAGCTAGATTTTTAGATTTTCAAGGGATTTTATTTCCCAGATGTATTTTTTAAGATCAATTTTATTAGTGGAACCTATTTCAACACCTTCTTTTTCAAGCAGGATTTTTTGATAATCTTGACCATCTTGGGCTTTCAAAGCAATTCTACCTTGTGAATTTATAACTCGGTGCCATGGTAAATTATATTTTTTTGAGGATGAATGTAGCAACCATGAGACTTGTCTCGCGCCATTGGGATTTCCAGCTAATTTAGCAATCCTACCGTAAGTGAGAACTTTTCCAACCGGAATATTTTTTATAATATTAATAACATCTTGAGTAAAATCGCTTGGCATCGTTAATCATCTTTCCCATTATGTTGATATTATATTCTCTTCATTAAATAATCTTAATTAAAAAATTGTAAAATATTAATTTTCTCACATATCCTCACCTAGAATTAATAGAAGATAATTTTAACTATAATTCATTTAAAAAAGTTATAATTATGGACGAAGAATCAAGCAATGTACCAGACTGGGAAAATTCCAAGATATTTAGTATAGGTAAAGAGCCAGCACATTCAACTTTAGTACCATTTGAGAGCGTTGATGAAGTATTAGGAAAATGGGAAGATTCACCATATTTTAAATCTCTTAATGGAAAATGGAAGTTCAACTGGGTGAAGAGTCCTTCAGAAAGACCTGAAAATTTCTATAAAGAAGAGTTTAAAGTTGATAATTGGGAAGAAATTGATGTTCCTAGCAATTGGCAAATGCGTGGATATGGTATACCAATATACACTAATGTTAAATACCCTTATAGCATAAATGTTGAGAAGATTCCAAACATTGACCATGAGTACAATCCTGTAGGGTCATACAGAAGAAATTTTGAAATCCCTTTAAATTGGAAGGAAAGGGAGGTTTTTATTCACTTCGCCGGTGTGAAATCAGCTTTTTACATCTGGGTTAATGGAAGAAAAGTCGGTTACAGTCAAGGCAGCATGACTCCCGCCGAATTTAATATAACAAAGTATTTAAAAATAGGTACAAATGTTCTTGCTGTTGAGGTTTATAGATGGTCAGACGGTTCATATTTAGAAGATCAGGATATGTGGAGGTTTAGTGGTATTTTTAGGGATAGCTTTTTATTCTCAACGCCGAAAATACATATTCGAGACTTTTTTGTACTATGCGAACTGGACGAAAATTATGAAGATGCTATCTTAAAAGTTAAAGTAAAAATCTATAACTTTGGAAAAGAGGAAGTAAAACAGAACAAAGTAGAAATCTCATTATTTAATGATGAACAACAATTTGTTGAGTCAGAGATTCTTATGAGTGAAGCATTTACGATTAAACCAAACACAGAATATTTAATTGAATTACAAGCTAATATTGAAAAACCTACAAAATGGACAGGAGAAACTCCATTTCTTTACGATTTAATTTTAAAACTTAAGAATCTGAAAAATCAAATAACTGAGGTAGAGCATTGTAAAATTGGTTTTAGGAAGATCGAAATTGGCGGCAATGGTAGTTTTCTTATTAATGGTAAATCGATTATTTTCAAAGGTGTGAATAGACATGAACACGATCCAGACCATGGGCGCGCTATCCCTTACAATAGAATGGTTGAAGATATATTATTGATGAAACGAAACAATATTAACGCCGTTAGAACCAGTCATTATCCAAATCACCCCAAGTGGTACGATTTATGTGATAAATACGGTATTTATGTAGTTGATGAATGTAATTTAGAATCTCATGGATTAAGAACTACGCTTCCCCAGAGCCTTCCGGAGTGGACTAAAGCGTGTATAGATCGAATGGTTAGTATGGTAGAGCGTGATAAGAACCACCCAAGTGTTGTAATATGGTCCTTGGGAAATGAGGCGGGAATGGGTAATAATTTCAAAATCATGAAAGAAGAAACTCTTAAAATAGATAACTCTAGACCAATCCACTACGAAGGAGACTATAGTCAAGAAATTGTCGACATTATAAGCAGCATGTATCTATCACCCAAACAACTTGAAAGAAATCTAAAGAAGAATACAGCGGGATATCCAGGGAGAAGAGTTAAGTTAAAAAACATAAGACCCTATATATTATGTGAGTATGCTCACGCAATGGGTAATAGTTTAGGAAATTTTCAAGAATTTATGGATGTGTTTGAAAAATATCCGAATGCTATTGGAGGTTTTATTTGGGATTTTATAGACCAAGGGTTAAGGAAAGTATCAGATAAAGGAGAAGAGTTTTGGGCATATGGAGGAGATTACGGAGATAAACCAAACGATAGCAATTTTTGCATCAACGGTATAGTGTTACCAGATCGCAAACCAAATCCAGCATTATTTGAAGTTAAGAAAGTATATCAAAATATTAAAGTTCACCCTATAAACCTACTTGAGGGAAAAGTTTTAATTCATAATAAATTTGATTTTATAACTTTAGAGGATATCAAAATTAATTGGGAACTAATAGCAAATGGCACTATCATTCAAAATGGGAGTATTGAAAATTTAGAAATTGAGTCAGGAGAGCAAAAAGAAGCAATTATTCAATTTCAAAGACCTAATCTGAAATCTAACACCGAATACCATCTAAAAATTATATCAACTCTGAAAAATAATGTGCTATGGGCAGAGAAGGGGCATATTCTCGCATGGGATCAATTCAAAGTACCATATAGTACAGTAAAAGAAAGCGGTAGATTAGAAGATTTCCCAGGGTTGGTAATAGATGATTTAAAAGAGTTTTATGAAATTTCGGGGGAAGAATTTAAACTAAGAATAGGTAAAACATCTGGTGTTTTAGAATCTTATATATTTAGGAACAAAAGGCTGTTAAATTCTCCGCTAATCCCTAATTTTTGGAGAGCTCCTACCGATAACGATCTGGGCTTAATTGATTTTGCTGAACAATCAGCTCCCAGTTTTGATTTTAGCTGGAAGGATACAAGTAAAAAAAGAATTTTAAAAGATATAACGTATGAAAGGTTTAATCGTAATATCATCAAAATTTTAGTACTTTTTACGATTGATAAGTCAGAGCAAGACTTGTCCATCCAATATACAATATATGGAGATGGTAGTATAATCATCAAGAATTCAATTAGACCATCAATAGATATGTGCCGTTTTGGAATGCAATTGACAGTTCCGAATAAATATTATCAGCTAACATGGTTTGGTAATGGTCCTCACGAAACAATGGTAGACCGCAAAACAAGCGGGGCTTTAGGTATATATACAGGAAAAGTCGATGAATTGATTCATAATTACATTAAACCACAAGAAAACGGTAATAGAACGGATATAAGATGGGCTGCATTAACAAACGAAGAGGATATAGGGCTTTTTGTTTCGGATATAGGTGGTACGCATCTGAGTATAAGTGCGTGGCCATATTCTTTAGAAGATTTAGAATTAGCAAATCATACTTACGATTTACCCAAACGCGAATTTATCACTCTCAATATAGATTATAAACAATGTGGAGTAGGTGGAGATATTCCCGCAATGGCTATGCTCCACAAGAAATATAAATTAAAGAGTAACGAAGATTACACATATTCCTTCAGAATCGTAGGATATTCTAAAGAAAAGGGGGATTTTAATTCTTTTTTCATGAAGTTTCTCCCATTAGAATAGAAAAAGCGATCATTATTTGCTATAAATTTTAATTTCCTTTGGTTTTCCTCCATCCCGAGCGGAACGAGAAGCTTGAATTCCAGACATACAGAAATTGGCTGCAACTTTAGCGTGTATTGAAGCTTTAACTCCTTCTTTTATTGCTTGAAACCAATTATTTAAAATACGAGCATTAGCACCATAATGAAACCCTTCAACTCGGGGAATTACGCTAAATAATGATTCTCGATCAATTTTTTTCGCTTTTCCTTTTCTACGCCGAGCTTTATTAATTTTATGTCCTTCGGCTATAAATGTTCGTCCCGGTTTATCAATTTCCGAGCATTCATAGGTACCAGTCCTACCTACCACTTGAATCGAAATTCTAGTGGGTTCTCGAGCAAAGACATAAGCGTTAGCACACTTAGCTATAGCGGTAGTTTCTGTTCTAAATAACGCAACTTGGAAAGCTTTTGCAGGTTTACATATTGGATTTCCTTTATATCCGCCAATATCATTAGCAAAACTTATAACTTCGATAAATGGCATTGGATTTTTTAGTCCTCCTAATACAACTTGAGCGGGACCAATGGAATGGGCATACATCATTGGGTCAAATAATTGGTACCATGAATCGATACGAGGAGTATCAACATCTCCAAAACCTTGATCTCTCCATCTATAAGTAACATCATGCAAATATTCTGATTCAGCATAAACTGGCTCACCAATTTTACCTTTTGATGTAAGTTGAGCGGCAAATAATACTTCAGGATAGAAGCAATAGTTCTCTCCTAGCTGATAAACTTTTCCAGACGCGTCCTCAGCATTTATGATACGATTTAAATCATCTTCTTTAATAGCCATTGGAACTTCAGAAAATACGTGCAAATTCGACTCTAATGCAGCAACAGATTGATCCGCATGAAATTGAGGTGGGCTTGCTATAATAATTCCCTCAAGTCCTTCAGTGTCTAATAAGGCCTCAAATGTTTTTGCGATTTTAAAGCCCTCACTCTTTTTAAGCATTTCAGTAGCGATTGGATTTGGATCATAGCCAACAACCAATTTGGATTGTCCTTTCAGTAAAGGATGATTCTCTAATTCGGTTTTGATGCTAATTGAATGAAGACCAAAACCAACCATCCCTAGTTTTATTAGCTTTCCCATAATCTGAGATAATTCACGAAAATATTAATAGTTAAGGATGACTGACAAATTTGTAGATTTTACAAACAGTGGGTTTAATTTTTGTGAGAGATTTCACTACTTATGGATAAAAAAATAGTGCTTATTGGAGCCGGAAGTGCTGCTTTTGGTCCTCCAACATTTATCGATTTAAATTTAAGCAAAGTGCTAGAAGGAGCAACTATTACTCTACTTGATATAGATAAAGAAAAACTTCACATGGTTCACGAAGTAGTATCAGAAGATAATAAAAAAATTGGAAATAAATTCAATATAGAATGCACACCAAATAGAGAAAAAGCCCTAAAAGGAGCAGATTTTGTTATAAATTCCACTGAACATGGAGATAGATTTGAATTACGTTGGCAAGATAATACGATCCCTAAGAAACATGGCTCAACAGAAAGAATGGCTGAAAATGGGGGGCCTGGAGGATTTTTCCATAGTGCTCGTCAAATTCCCGAGATTATTAAGATTGCTAAAGATGTTGAAAGAATATGTCCAGATGCTTTTTTTATTAATTATTCAAATCCTATGTCCCGAATATGTTTAGCTTTGAAAAGGGCAGTGCCTAAACTAAAAGTATTTGGTCTTTGTCATCAAATTGGGCTTCTAACATCACATCATTTATCTAAGATAATAGATAAAGAATTGAGGGATGTTCAATTAATTACTGGAGGTCTTAATCACTTTGCCTTTTTGATGGGATTAAAAAATTTAAAAACTGGAGAGGATTTAATGCCTGTTTTTAATTCAAACTGTAAAAAATTCTTTCAAGATAAATGGGATCGATTCCACTATGCAAATCTTACTTTTGAGGTTTACAAAAGGTTTGGTTGGTTTCCGTACGTAGGAGATAACCATATATGCGAGTATTTACAATTTGGTTCCCATTATACAACAGAACAAGATTTAACAGATTGGATTACTATAATGGAGCAAGCGAATAAAGGCGGAAACGCTCAACTAAAAAGGTACTACAAGAGATTAAAAAACGGTAAATATCCTAAAAAAGGTATGATGATGAAGGGACCTTCTGGCGAAAGAGCAATCCCCATTATCGAAGCAATTATAGAAGATAGTAATTCGTACGAAATAGCGGTAAACATTCCTAACGATGACATTATTGAAAATCTCCCTAACGATTTGATAATTGAATGTTCTGGTATTGTTAATAAAGAAGGCATACATGGAGTTAAATTAGGTGAAATTCCTAAAAGCATTGCTGCTCTATTAAGAATTGAAGCTTCCATTCAAGATTTATGTGTTGAAGCCGTAATGCAGGAATCTAAGGATCTTGCAATTGATTGTCTTGCGATGGATGTTAATTGCGGTAGCTTTGAGATGGCTGAAGCGATTTTTATTGAAATGTGTGAACTTCAAAGAAAATATTTGCCTGATTTTAAATAGAAGAATAGTCTTAACACAAATTTTTAAATCGTTATAAAACCAATTTAAAATATTATGAGTAAATTAAGCCTCATAGAAAAACTTGGATTTGAGAGAACAGATAAAATCGTAATTTTCCATATTGACGATGTTGGTTTTTCTCACTCTTCAAACTTAGCCTCATTTGAATGTTTAGACTTCGGTGTTGCTAGTTGTGGCTCAGTTATTGTTCCTGCCCCATGGTTTTTAGAAGCGGCTTCCATATGTAGGAGTAAGCCTCAGTACGATATTGGTGTGCATCTCACCCTTACTTGTGAATATGACCTATATCGATGGCGTGCGTTGAGTAGCGTGAACCCGGACTCCGGTCTACTTGACTCAGAAAAATCTTTATGGCGCACCACAGAGGAAGCAATTAAAAATGTAAATCCTAAGGCTGCAGAAGATGAAATGCGTGCTCAAATTCAAACTGCTTTAGATGCTGGTGTTAATGTAACTCATATTGATTCACACATGGGAACAGTAATGCATCCGAAATTCATTCCAACCTATCTAAAGTTAGCGAGAGAATTTAAAGTTGCGCCATTTCTGCCTCGAATAACCAAGAGTCAGCTAGAAGCTGAAGGATTAGGAGACCTTGAGGAAGTGTATTTAAAAATGTTTAATAAATTAGAAGAGAGTGGAACTCCTATTCTTGATCATATGATTATCGATACAATGGGAGATAGTCCAAATAAAACAGATTACTACTGTAAACGATTTGGTGAAATTAAACCAGGGATAACACATTTTTTGTTTCACGCAGCGAAAATGAGCCCTGAATTGAAGGCAATAACTCCCGATTCTGCAAGTTGGCGAGATCTCGATTATCAAGCATTTACAGATCCAAAAATTAAAGATTGCGTTGAAAAGTACAACTTAAAGATAATTGGGTATAGAGAAATCCGTGATATAATTAGAAAAGAATTATAAAGAATATCGGAGCTATTCTACGAGTTCTTTCTAATCTAAATTTTTTCTAGTTAAAATTTACCCAAATAGGAGAAGTCCAACCTCTCTCTCCGTCGAATTGAGTTGCTCGAATGTAATAATATGCGTTATCACCTTTTTTCAAGGTATTATCTTCGTACCCGAACTTGATGCGATCATTTGTAGGAACTCTAATTGCAATAACTTCTCCATTTTTAATTAGTTCAACACTTTCAAGTTTATTGGTACCACAAACGGTAGCAATAATTACTGGGGATTTATTCACTTCTATATTTTGACCCATCAAAGCAGAATC
>JAHLWV010000518.1 GCA_019057735.1 Promethearchaeota archaeon
GCATGAACGAACAAGAAATAGAGAAATTAATGAGAAAGAATATTTTGAGAGAGAAATGATAAAAAAATCCTTTTTATCTGAAAATGCTACCATTTTCAGAAAAGTAAGATAAAATTATAAAAATTCTCAGAGCAGATCAGTATTATCATTAACCTGAATTCACAGGTTTCATAATGCCAACTCTTCATTTAGAACGTCTAAAGGGTATCCAGTCCTTAAACGTTCCTTTTTTATAATTCTATCTCGTGATAATATAAATTACTAAAATTTTTATTCTTTTATATGAAATAAAATTGTTGCGATTTCTTATTTCAAATGATCGGGGATAATTTGATTCTTTAATAAATCATCATATGCTTCTGCTTCTCTAATTTTATGAATATAGCCATCTTTGATTAAAATTTCAGCAGCTCTTGGTCTAGAATTATAAGTACTGCTCATAGTAAAGCCATAGGCACCTGCATCGAGTATAGCAAGAAACTCTTTCTCGTTCAATTCTGGTAATTCCCTATTCTTACCAAGGATATCTCCAGATTCGCATATCGGTCCCGCAACATCGTAGGTTAACGTTTTTTCTTTATCTTTTTTATTACAGGGTATAATATGGTGATATGAATTATATAAAATTGGTCTTAATAGCGTGTTAAAGCCCGCGTCTACTCCTGCAAATAGTTTATACCCATTGTTTTTAATTGTATTTATTTGCGTTAAAATTATACTCGACTCAGCAGATAAATATCGTCCTGGTTCAATTTTAAACGCTGGTTCGCCTATATTCTCCGATTTTAATAACTTTATAAAAAGTTTAATTAGAATTTTGCTGTAAATGTTCATATCTAACGGTTCTTCTTCTGGTTGATAAGGAATCCCCAACCCTCCTCCAAAGTCAATAAATTCAAATTTAATTTCGAGGGTTTTCGCTAATTTTTTAACGATATCAAGGTATTTTTCAGTTGGTTTCTCGTAATCGTAAGCGTTAATTATTCCGGAACCAATATGTTGGTGAATCCCGAAACTTTTGAAGCCAAATTCTTTTGCTTTTCTGTACGCCTCGATTGCTTGTTCTTCTAATATGCCAAATTTTACATCTTTACCCGCAGTAATGGTGTGAATGTGATGTCCAGCTCCAAATTCGGGATTAATTCTAAAAGAAATCGTTGATTTTTCCTTTCCAAGCTTTTCATAAATATCCACTAACCGTTTTAATTGACTTAAACTATCCAAATTAACTAAAACATCGTTTTTAACGGCGAATTCAAAATCATCGTCCGTAAACATATTTCCGGTGTATATTATTTTTTCTGGAGAAATTCCTGCTTTAAAACAAGTAAATATCTCTCCTTGTGATGTACAATCGAAAGAAGCTCCTTCGGAATTGAGTATCCTTAAAAATGATAAATTAGAATTAGCCTTAACAGCGAAGTGTATTTGATTTTTCTTGTATTCGGAATTTACTACATTTTTTAACCTTCTATAACGTTCGCGAATCATTTGTTCGTTAATTACATAAATAGGAGTACCGTAATCTTCAACAATATCTAAAGTATTTATGCCGGCAAAATATAACACATCGTTGCGATATTCTAAACCTTTTTTATTTAACCAATCATTATATTTCAAACTTAAATTACCTCTAATTTAATAAACAATTTGTTTATTGAATGAAAAACTTTTTAGTGTTGCTTATTGTAGCTAGAATTCAATTCTATCGATTATCCCTTCAAAAACTTTTTCTGTTGGCCCTTCCATAAAAACTGTTTTTCCATTATAGGTTATTATCAAATCGCCCCCATCGTTGTGAATTGTAATTGGAGTATCTTCTTCAAACAATCCTAGAATTGTCCCAGCTACCACAGCCGCACAGGAACCCGTACCACAGGAGTTAGTAATGCCAACACCCCTTTCAAAAACTCTTAGAACCGCTTCCTCTTTAGAAACAACATTTACAAATTCTACATTTGTTTTTTTTGGAAATAGTTTGTTAGATTCTATAGACGCTCCATATCTATTTAGCTCGTCATCGCTTAATGTCTCCCTTGTAAATATAATAGCGTGAGGGTTGCCCATTGAAACTGCCGTGAATTTAAAGATTTTATCTAAAGCTATTATAGATTCGTTAACGCATTGCTTTACAGGATCTTCTAAATCAACTGGGATTTCTTCACAATCTAAAATAGGAGCCCCCATATCGATTTTTACGGATTTAACTTTGTCATCAATTACATTGAGTTTTGCAACTACAATTCCTTTGAGAGTTTCAATATCAATTACATCTTTTTTGTAAATGCCGTTCTCGTAAATGTATTTAGCAAAACATCGAACGCCATTACCACACATTTCTGCTTGAGAACCGTCTGGGTTAAAGATTTTTATCCTTACTTCCGTATTTTTTGGATGGCAAACAAATAAAACCCCATCAGCCCCGATTGAGAAATGTCTAGAGCACAATTTTTTAGCTAAATCTGCTTTTTTAACATCAGGAATGCCCCACTTAAGGTTATTTATTAAAATATAGTCGTTCC
>JAHLWV010000519.1 GCA_019057735.1 Promethearchaeota archaeon
CTATTTTATTTATAGTTCGTAGTAAAAAAAATATTCAAATGGACCTAAAAAAAAAATACGTTTCAAGAAGGTTAGAAACTATTAAATTGTAAATTATGTTAATAAGACTTAAGGCGATAAAATGTAGAGTGATTTTATGGTAGTAAATAATACGGTTGTTGATAATACAGATAAATTAATTCTTGAATTATTACAAGAGGATGCAAAAATTACAATAAAAGAAATTTCTAAGAAAGCTGGAAAAAGTCCTACTGCAATAAGGTCTCGAATAGTAAGGTTAGAAGAAAAATTTATAAAAAAATATGTAGCTTTAATAGATTGCCGTCAATTAGGATATAGTGAAATGGTAATGGCTTCATTACGCGTAAATTCTTCGGAACCTATAGAACGCATTAAGGGACATATTGTAAGTATGGAAAAAATCAAGTTTGCGTACATAGTAACGGGGGAATATCCCTTGTTTATAATGGCTAAATGCCTGGACCACGAAGATTCGATGATTCTAATTGAGAAATTGCGAAATCTTCCCGGTATCGAAGAAATTATGACCCAAATCGTATTAGATCGAATAAAAGAAGATACCACTATTACTATTCCTTAATGATTTCTTTCTTTTGGAACTACGATTTACAAGGATAATGTATTCCTTTTGATGGATTAAAAATTCTTGGTATTAAGGAATTTATCATCCTGAACAATAAAAGTCTTTTAAAGAGAAAAAAATATGATATAACTTGTTATAGTATTAAATTTAAGTATACTTTATATATCTATTATACTATATATACTATATGAGTGAAAATACAACTATAAAAGTATCAAAGAAGACTCTTGAAAAATTACATCGTTTAGCAGGGGAATTGACTAAAGAGAGAGGTAAAAGAGTGACTTTAGAAAGGGCAATAAATTATCTTTTAGAAGAAAAGCAAAACACTGTCAATAAAAATTCATCGAAAAGTCTAAAACTTAAACAAGATAGGAAGAAATTTCTAGAATTATTAGAAGAAACTGTTGAAGGCGCAGGACCAGATGATTTTAAAGAATATGATTTTGAAGATATTGGTGTATAGAATGAGGGTCTTCATAGATACTGAAATATGGATTTTTTCTAAAAAGAAACCTAAATCCGAAAAATTCTCAAAGGAATCAGATTTTCAGAATGCTAACAAATTCCATGAAAGAGCTAAAAAATTTTTAAAAAACCAAATAAGCCAAAATGAAATATTTATGACATCTCATCAACTATGTGAAATATTTCATATTTTAGGTTTTCGAGGAATGCGGATCCCATTAGATATTGTACAAAGATATTGTTTTCAATTACTAACAAGTGAATTTATTATCTGGTTTGAGAATAAAATCAAACATGTAAATAAAGCCTTAGATATGAGCTTACAAAGTGGAATCCATATCTGGGATTATCTCTGCGTTCTACCAATCTATAAAGAAATCGATGTGATGTATTCATGTGATGTCCACTTCAAACATGAATCATTTCAATCTTTAGGACCAAAAATTGAAAATCCTCTTAATAAATGGATTACACTTTAGTATTCAACTATACCGACATAGATAAAGAATATTATTATGTCGAATAAGTTTTTTCCCTCTGTTGTTGAAGAAGTTAAAACTGAAGTTGTTTTAGACCGTATTAAAGAAGATACAACTATTATTATTCCTTAATAAAATATCATCTTATTTCAATATTAAATATTTGATCATGTCTAATTTAACTTTAAGTAGAACTATCTTACTCTGATCAGTAATCGCAATTTATTTTTTATTGATACCTATATTACACGAATCTAAAAACAAACATCAGTAACGTAAATAAGATTATTTATACAAAATTATCGTCTTTTTTATTACTTTTTAGTCAATCTCGAAAACATCGTAAGACCGTAAATAAACAAAAGGATTAAATAGTTCATTATCATCTTTTTAGTTAACAACTTTTTTAAGGAAAAATAAAATGAAATCTACTACAAAAAAAATATTTGTCTTAATACTGTTCGGAATGGGGTTTATGTGTTTACCAAACCTAAAACTGAACTTCAGCTTCGGTCAAAAATCTAATGTTAAAATTCCAAAACAATCGGCAGCGTACACTGAGTCTTTTATACATGTTGATGGTAATTGGACTGAGACAGCAGATGACAATCTTTGGTGTTATGGTCTAGGCACGTGGCAAGAACCTTACGTAATTGAAAATGTTACGGTTGATTGTGGTGGTACTGGGAGTGGAATTTTAATAGAAAATTCAGATACCGAGTATTTTATCATAAGAAATTGCACGGTTTACAATGCGGGTAGTGGAGGTTATGACGCGGGAATCAAATTGGAAAACACCAATAACGGAACTTTAACAAATAATAACTGTTCTAATAATCTTCAAAATGGAATAATCTTGTTTAATTACTGTGAAAATAACACCATCTCGGAAAACACCGCAAACTATAATACAAATTTTGGGATACGTTTAGAAGATACATGCAATAGTAACACGATCACGGGAAACA
>JAHLWV010000520.1 GCA_019057735.1 Promethearchaeota archaeon
TCATATCTTAGGTCTTCTTTATCGGCTTTATCGGTCATATTTAATAAAAAAGTATGAAGTAATTATTATTTATTTATCTAAATTCGATAAAGTTTTTCGTAGATCGAAAATAGTTTACAGTAGTATAAAATGTTCACGGGAGATTTGTATTTAAAAACTTTACGCAAAGTTTATATACGAAATGTTAAATGAACATTTTAGATTATTTATAAAGGCAAAATTGTCAAAATGAAAAATGTAAGAATTTATAAACTTAAATTATCATATAATTGAGTAGATTTAAATTACAAATTTTTTAAATTGTTTTTATTAAATTTATTTTTTGTACTATGCCAAATAATAAAAAGAAAGAAGAATTGTTTTGCGGTATTAATAAATCATGTGTTCCCAAGCCACATGATACTGTGACTTACGACGATGAAGTTGAATTATCACCTAAAAACCATTTACCTTCTAAAGAAAGTTTTGATACCGAAGAGACACCATCTCTTCCTATTAAATTAGAGGATGCGTTAGATATTTTAATTTCGGATGAATATTTAGAAAGAAGTGTGTTTATTACTACCGAAACGGAAATACACGCTGAGGAGGAGGCACAGGAAGAGGACTATTTAACCTTAACCGAGAAAATCCAGATTAAATGGTCTCCAGAAATTTCAAACCTTTGTCACAACGCCAAAAACTTGTATAATTTCGGTAATTTTGTTATGAGAAAGCTATATTTTATTAAAAACAAAAACCCTAACTGTTCATTGGATGACTTTTTAACAATCAAACAATCTATTATGCCAGATCCATTGATCAAAAATTATGCTCAAAAACGAGAAGTTCTTTTAGACGCTTTTGATGAATTAAAAAATGGAATTCGTTACAAAAACGGCACTCAAATCAGAAATTCTTTAAATACATTCCTAAAATTTAGTAAATTTTACAACAATACGGGTTATGCCAAAATCTCTCAGCAAATACTAAAGGTATTAGGTACGAATTGGTTGACATATTTTACGAACATGAAATTGTTTTATCAAGGAGAATTGGATTATAGACCTCAAATTCCAAGATTTTTAAAGCCAGACGGAGAGTTTATGGCAATTTACACAGGACAATCTATTAAAGATCAAGTAGGTTTTAATTCTCACATAGACCAAACTAAAAGAACATCTAACTACAAAGAGATTGTTAAAACCACAGCTGAACTTCTTTTTCCAAAACGTCATAGACACATATTTTCGCACGTTAGAGTCAGATACGAGATCCTTCAAAATCTTAGGGAAGTACGGGTGATACCCCACGGGAACTATTACGAAATTGAAATTAGATATAATAAACAAGTTAAGGATTGCAAATTATGTCGAGATAACGCAATATCCATTGATTTGGGAGTAAATTACCCTTTTGCTATCGCAAACAATTTTGGAGCTCAACCCCTTCTTGTTATAGGCAGAGAATTCAAACGAGCAAATTACATCATAAACTCAAAAAGTCCACATTACCGCAGTATTCAAGACGTATATGGAGATATTTTAAAAAAAGTAAAAAAAGAAGGCAAAAAAATAATAAGAAAAACTGTTTTACAAATAATTCAAGAGAAAAATCAAAAATATCTAAAAGATTTCCAATGGAAAAAAGACGTAGTTAATATTATGCTTAATAACCCTACGATGACATACGATCAATTTAAAAATTTACATGGTGAAAGTAAAAAATTAGAAAATCTATTCATTTATTTAAAAAAATTGTCTAACATAAAAACTAAAAGATCGACAATCAACGATTACCTTTTCTACGAGGAAAAAGAGCTTTATAGAAAACAAAATATTTGCTATGATCTAGAATGCGATTTAGAAAGTATAATTGAAAATACACATGTTCAACGCGTAAAAGATTTACAACTGCAAAACCAGACGATTTTGGACAAAATGTGGAAAACTTATAGAAATAAAACCAGAGACGCAATCCATAAAATGTCCCATTATGTAATTGATTTATGTAAAGAACAAGACACAGGAACAATCGTAATAGGATACAACGAAGGTTGGAAAACTCGTTCAAAACTAAGTAAAGCCGTCAATCGTAGATTTATCCCCCTTCCATTTTATAAATTAATTGAATCTATTAGATATAAGGCTATGCTTTGTGGAATTACCGTTATTGTCCAAGAAGAGAGTTATTCTTCAAAATGCTCAGCTCTCGACAACGAGTCAATTGAATTTCATTTAAAATACGCTGGAGTACGAAACCCCTCTATTCGAGGTAAAGACAGTGTCGAACATAAACATTACGGTCAATTTTATTCGTATAAATCCGATAAATACATTCATTCAGATGTGAACGGAGCTTTTAACATCGGAAGAAAGGGAAAACCATCGTTATTTGACAAAATTCCTCAAAGTTGGATGCTTATTCCCCCAAAAAGAATAGCAATAACATAAGATATATAAATAAATGGCTCTTTACTTCGGTTAGGGTCTTAAAAGGAAGTGCACCTTAAATGCATAAAGTAATTAACTCTTTTTTT
>JAHLWV010000094.1 GCA_019057735.1 Promethearchaeota archaeon
GAAAAACTCTTCATTTCAAAATAAAAATTTTAGAAACGGGATGTGAACCAGATGCTCATGAATGCGGTTGCGGTTGCGAGCATAACTAAACATGTTCTATTTTGTTTTACATTAGCAGACTTTTTTTAACATTAATAAATTCCTATTAAATAATTTAATTTATTTATTTTAGATTATTCTTAGAAATAGAAATGAGCTATAAATTTACTAAAGAAGAACTAGAACACTTACTAGTTGATTATAATAAAATTGCGTTAGATGAACAGAATCTCAATATACCATCACAAGTTTGTATCTGGGATGAAACATTAAGGGATGGCGAACAAAGTCCTACTGTTTATCTTACACTTGATGAAAAAATCCATTTAGCAAAGTTAATGGATGAAATTGGAGTAAAATTAATTGCCGTTGGTTTTCCAGCTGTATCTAAAAGTGAAAAAAAAATCGTTAAAACTCTCGTTAGTGAAAACTTGGAAAGAGCCACGATCCTCGGAATAGCTCGACCAAAGAAGGAAGATATCAATGCGTGTATAGAAGCAGACCTTAAAGAAATTGTAATTTTTATGCCTATATCTCCAATATTTAGGAAAACATTGAAACAAAAACCTGAAGAACAGTTAGAAATGATAACTAAAGCAATACATTACGCAATTGATAACGGTTTCAAAGTAAATTGGGTTTCTGAAGATGGAACGCGATGTGATTTTACTCATTTGAAGAATGTGTTTCAGACGGCGATTGAAGCGGGCTCTGAAAGAATTGTGTTAGGTGATACCGTTGGTATCTTAACACCTTACTCTACATCTTACTTGTATAAACGCATTAAGAATGAAATAATTGACCCTCTTAAGAAAAAAATCCCTATGGGTATTCACACGCACAATGATTTTGGTTTAGCTGTTGCGAATACGATTACTGGAGTAATTGAAGGATGTACGTATCCACATACATGTATTAATGGGTATGGAGAAAGAGCGGGAAACGCTGCTTTAGAAGAAGTCGTTACTATTTTAGAACGACTAGGGATAAATACGGGTATTGATTTGAAAAGATTACCAGAGTTATCTGAAGTCTGTGAGAAATACTTCAACCAACCTTTGGCTTTGAATAAACCAATAGTCGGAGAACATGCATTTTCTCATGAAAGTGGACTTCATATAGCAGCAATTTTAGCACATCCTTTAACATATGAACCGATTAATCCAAGTATGGTTGGAAGAAGAAGAAAGTTCTATCTTGGAAAATTTTCAGGTTCCAAATCGATTTTGCACGCACTTCAAAAAAAAATTAAAGTCTTGGATTTAGATATTCCAGATGCAATTATAAAACAGATCGTAACTGAAGTGAAAAAAAAACATGAGGAAACCTCTAAAAATGACCTTAGAAAATCCTTTAATTTGATAAAACAAGAATTAAAGAAAATATCAAAAGGCGTTGGAGATAAAGAATTCTTCGAAATTGTAAATAAGTATGCCCAACCGTATGTTCCTGATGATTTTAAATCTAAAAATTAAGATGTGTAAATTGCGCTCTATTCTAATTATTTTAATTTTTTATTAATTTCTTCGATCTTGTTTTGAGTAGTAATTAAATCACTTTTAAGTTGACTGGAGCGTTTCTCGAAAGATTTTCCGTCCATGGCTCCAGAATCGTGCTTTTTTTCTATAAACTCAAGTAAATTTCGAACCGATTTTAGTTTACCTTCTAATGCATTCTTTTCAGCTATTAGGTCTTTCTTTCTAATTTTTTTAGAAGTAGTTGGTTTGGGAACAGGTTTTAATTTATTTGTATCACCGAATTTAGGTAATCCGATAAAGTCGCCTTCTTCTTTAAATTTTAAACTTTCTGGTTTTGGCGGCAAATCGGTTAATGAATCATTAGTTTTTAGTAGATCATCGAACCCGTTAGATTTTGAATCATTTATCACTTTTTCTTCATTCATATGAGCAAGTTCTCCGAGATTGCGGAGCTCTAAAATATCTTTTTCTGAAGCGATTGAAGTTTTGATCAGTTTATCAATTGTAGTTTTTATCGTGTCGATTTGATTTTGAAATATTTTTAATAATTCTACTAACTCGCTTTTTTTCGAAATTTTCATCGAAAAATCGATATCGACTTTTTTCTTTTCAGGAAATGACGGTTGAGACATTTCTGAAGTGTAATCCGAAGATCCGATATCTGATTCAAGTTTTTTAGTAACAATATCGGGGACCGCTCCACTCGAATGTAAATCCATTCTATGATCTGAGATCAACCATGTAAAAATATTATATGCCAAATTTGGATGTTCGTCATTATTAAAGCCCCCTCCTACACGATCTCTAAAGAGTTCATAACTCCCAATGGCACATACTCTACCTTTATCTGGTTCAGAAACGCAGACTAAAGCCGAAGAGAAAGGTTCCGAAGTTTCATTTGATGAAATTATGGATATAGAATTCCCTAAAACGCTTAGCGAACAGCCTGATCTATAACAAATCGAACTAATACTATTTGTAATTGGGTGAGGTGGTATTAAGGAAGTAATGATAGGCATGTTTTCCATACCTAGATTATATGTTTCATCTAAAACTTGATCATTTTCAAAGATTATACCATACATCTGACTCAATTCACTTAAATTACTGTTTCTACCTCTATCTCCACCAGCGTGTGAAAGAAGTAGTAATCCCCCACCATCATTTCTTACCCAACTATTAATTTCAGTTATTTCCATCGATGTAATTTTTGCAAAATCGGGACACGCAAACACTAAAATATCAAAAGGCTCAAGGGAATTTTGAGTAATTGGAGTCTCTAGGAAATTATAGCACATAAAATCATTTGCGTTTAAAAAATCTCGCAATTCTGTAAGATTTTCGTCGAGTTTACCCCTGGGTTTATGTGCTACATCAAATGCGATTTTATAAGGCATGATATATCAATTTACAATTTAATTTATTCAGTGAGATTTCAAATTCTTCTTATAATTACTATTAATTTTACTAAAAATATATTTTATGGGATTAAAAAATTTCTTAAAATAATTAAATATTAATCGATATTAATCGATTTTAATCAGATAATAAATGAGAACTTAATAAATACTTTTATCTCCTATAATTAAGTTATTTTTGCTAATATTTTCAACTTTAACGTTGCTACCTATGATTGAATTTTCGGATATCACATTTTTTAGCTTTGCTTCACTTTCAACTACGCAATTCTCAAGGATACATTTTTCTATTCTAGAGTTAGCTCCTATTGAAACATAGGGACCAATAACCGAATTAATTATTGATGTGTTCTTTCCAATGTGAACCGGATTTTTTATGAATGACGTCTCAATTACTATGTTTAATTCAGGAAATGATTCCTTTTTGAGAGATTGATGTTCTAATAAGTACCGATTGCCGTTTAATACTTCAGAAGGTCTTCCAAAATCTAAAATACCTTTCTTTAAATTAACAGCCGCAATTTTAAAACCACTATCTATCAAGTCTTGTAAACTTTCAGTTAAATAAACTTCGCTTGAATCGTCGGTTCTTTTATCTAAATAACCCTTTAGTATGCCAAAAAGAGCGTTAGTGGCTGAATTAGAAAAAGCGTAAATACCAGCAATCGCTAAATTAGAAACAAAATCTTTTGGTTTTTCGACTAACTTCTGAATAAGTGAATTGCTATCGACGACGACGACACCGTAGGAGCTTGCGTCTTCTTTTGGGACCTCCATAACTGTAATTATTCCATCCACATCAGATTCATAATATCTATACATTAAATAAGAGTAATCATCAATTGGTATCATATCAGCTAAAAAAAGTAAGGATCCGTTACGCTTATCTGCTTCTTTACTCGAAATGTCAAGTTCTTCGAACCTTGAATGAGCTAAATATACCGCTTCGCCCAATCCCCAGTAAAATGGGACATCATCGTTGTATCCTCGTGGTATTTGCTCTATAAAGGTTAATTTAAATTTATCATGATATTTTTGTTTAACAAATTCTGTGATTTGTCTTTTTTTATAACCTACAATTAAAATTAACTCTGTTTCTGAATCGAATGTATCACCAAATTTATTAAGAATATGTTCGAGAACAGTTTTACCAGCAACCCTTATGAAAGCCTTCGGTTTACTTAATGTAAATGGTCGTAACCTCGAGCCAATTCCCGCACAAGGACCAATTATTTTCACGTTTTAGCTCCCTTCAATATTTTATAATTTTTTTTAGCAATAAAGCAAATCAATAAAAACTTGATTTATCCGAAGCAAAGATACGTTGATAATAAGCAAAAAGCAGATCTAGACCTTGTTCTTCATTAATGGAGCATGGAATTAACTCAGATGTGGATCCTAATTGAATGAACACTTCTGATATTAGCATGGATAACTCTCTTATTAAACCACTCTCCCTTTCATTTGTTGAATCCTCCAGAGCTTGAAAGTCTTGACTCCAATTTACTATCATTTCAATTTGGTCTTCGCTTAACAGGTCTACTTTTGATAATACATTAATCTGTGGTATATTTCTAAACCTGAACTGCACAGAAGCTGCTAAGAGTAATGTGGAAATGAAGCCATTTGGTCTCCGCGCAAGATTCGAATCAAATAGGAAAGAAACAGCCTTTTGAATTGATCCAAAACCTAGCGAACTCGCTATTAAAGGTCCCGTCTCTCTAAATGCAAATAGTTCAAGTTGTCCCGCTGTGTCCACAAATACCCAATCGGGATTGTATTCATCGATTTCAAACTTTAGATCATCTAAAAAGTTAACCATCAAATCAGATGCTAAGATCATGGCACCGTTTGGCCCTAATTCGTACTTTGTCATCACTTCTTCGAGAACTATAAAATCTCTGATGTCAATATCCGGTACATAAGGCATTGTTATCACACCAGGATCAAGATTTAACGTAATTGCTGAAATCTCGGAATCTCTTTTAGTTACATAATCTTTAAACAAACCCGTAAGAGAACTTTTCCCACTACCAGCTGTACCGATAAAATAATTCAATAAAATTTTTTTATTTCACCAATGAGTTTTATATCTCCATTTTAACTTAATTATTGAAATTAATTAAAGATTTATAATGAAACTAGCAAAAACTCAGATATTCGAGGAATAGGAATATTAATTTATTTAGGTGCTTTAAGTTCTAGTAGTTTAATTTCTTGTTCTTGTTGTTCTTCAAACCTTTTAATTTGGTTTTGAATTGCTTTCTCTTCAAGCTCCAAAAGCTTCTCGTCGTTCAATGTGATAGCTTTGAGCTCAACTTCCCCCATTGGTCTTAAAAAATCTTGAACACTAAATCCATCATGTTTTTCAGTTGTTTCCTTGAATTTGGCCTTCATTTCTTTTATTACTAATACTTTTGCCGAGGAACCTCTACCCCTAATAAGAGAGGGTAGCTCTGTTCTTTTTATCCTTTCAATACCAGCCCCCGGAATTCTTTGCGGTGTTCTTACGGGTGGTCCAGAAAGTATCGAATTCACGGGTAAGTTTTGTAATGTTAATGAGAGATTTTTTAAATGAAGTTCTATACTTTTTAGCGTTTTATTATTCTCACCAATTAATGAGAGTAATGAGTTGTCAACTGAGATGTTTTCAATACTTCTTTTCTCATAGATTGTCGTTCTCTCCTCAGTATTTTGATTAAAATCTGTTTTTACTGCGTGTATTACTCTTTCTTGAGTTACTTTTGTTCTTTGACTTCTACTTCCACGTAAATTTATGTATTCAAATCCGTCATAACAGTCATCGTTAACCCAAATATCGGAGATGTTAAATTTTTCTGTAAAAGTATACTCAACTTTATGGCCGGAGTTTAAGAAAAAAGTTAGTCTTAAAATCTTGATCTGGATGTCCGAAAAACCTTGAATCTCATCTAATTCGATTGAAAATCCTATCCGATTCGTTGCGTGATAAAACTTTTTTATTGAAATTAGAGTTGGGGATTGTTTATAATAAATTTCGTGTTTAACAATCTTAGACATTTCAAATTGAAAATTCACGCGAATAATTTTCTCAGGAAGAAAAAGAACTTGTTCTTCGTCGTTCTTTTCAAATTCTAAGAAAAGATTCTTTTGTTCGTCCCAAAATACTTGGAACAATTCCATTTTGGTTATACCCCGTTTAATTTATCGTTAAATTTTCAAATCGAATTGATTATGTTTAGATTCTATTCCAAACATTAATAAAACACGAGTTTACAAAATTATTGATTTATAAGTGTAATTTAGGCTGGTAAGTGTATATCTATCAAAGAAGAAAAGTTCCAATCAAGGATCTTTAAGATCTGCTAAATAATAAGCAGGTTTTTTAAGAATTTTAGTAAAATAATCAATTTCTTCTCTTGATTGTTCACCTATATAGTTCTCAACATCTAAAACTAATATTGCCTCTTGATCGATTAACTTTCTTAAAGCAATTTCTTGCAATTTATCCCATTCATAATTGCTAAATTTTTGTTTGTTTAATAACCCATCAACAGAGCAGACTGATACAAGTTTTTGATGTAGTATTTGTAAAATCGATTCGATTTTGACGAAGTAATCTTTAAATCGAATTGAGCCAACTAGAAAGATTTTAGTCTCCTTGATTCTCGAGAAATCACAATCGCAGAATTCGTCCAAGAAATTCTTATTTAACCTTTCTTTTTCCATAGTAATTGTAATAATACTAGTTCATATTTAATTTTCACATGAAGTTAGATACAGTCTATTTCGCTGAAAACTTAGACTTTATGCAAAAAATGAAAGCAGATGTTATTGATCTAATTTATATAGACCCACCTTTTTATAGTGGGGTCGATTATAAAGAGTTTTCTGATATATGGGGTTCAATTGATGATTATTTAGGCTTTATGTATCCTCGGATTAAGGAAATGCATCGAATTCTTAAGAGAACAGGTAATTTTTATTTGCATTGTGATGCAAATGCGATTTTTGATTTGAAACCTATATGTGATAAGATATTTGGAAAAAAAAATTTTAGAAGAGAGATTATTTGGAACGTAGGAAGTGTTTCAGGATTCAAAAGTCAAATAAAAGGATGGGTACGCCAGCACGACACGATACTATATTACACTAAATCTGACTCGTTCACATTTAACAAACAATATTTGCCTTATAGAGAAGATTATATTAAAAAAATGTTTAGACATAAAGATGAGAAAGGGCGCATCTACCGGAAACGAAGAGGAGGTAAGCAATACTTAGACGAAAGCCCGGGAACTTTAGTTGGTGATGTATGGAACGACATATATTCTTTTCAGACTACTACAAGATCTAAAGAATATCTCGGTTATCCTACACAAAAACCGGAAAAACTCCTGAACAGAATTATTTTATCCTCCTCAAACGAGGGAGATCTTATTGCTGATTTCTTTTGTGGTTCTGGAACGACTATATCTGCTGCTAAAAAATTAGGCAGGAAATGGATTGGGGTGGATAATAATCCAAAAGCTGTTGAATTGTGTAAAAAAAGGTTAGGCTTTTAATCCAAAACAAAGCAGTATTTCAAATCTACTTTTTAACCACGACTTTGTCAATACCAATCCATTCTTTAGCTTCTTCGAGGTTGGATACAATTTTTCTTTTAGGGGATTTTGCATGATGTAAAAGATATCTAAATTCTTCAGTTAAAACAGGGTTTTTTTCAATTATGAAAGCAGATCTAAAAAGTCTTTCGTTATCTCTCTTTAAGAGTTCTAAGATTATTTCAATTGAATCTATGCTTAAAAGAATAGCATCGGTAATATCGACGATTATGCTCAAATTTTCGTGGACATCTTTAGTTAATTCCTTAAATTCTTTTACAAATCTTTCTGCTACTGGTGGAGGAAACGTACCAGTTGCCTTAATTAAGAAACAAGTGTCGTTAATTTTTTCTAATTGATACATAATAATTTGAACCGTTTAGTTTTAAATTATTTTTAAACACTTTACTCATATTAACTTTTTTATTTCAAAGTGAAATAATTTTATTTCTTAGAGGAAAAACGATTTAGGACTTAATCTACTTAATATTTTAATGAAAGTGAGAAAAAAATATCGGAAAAATTAATTATTTAATCTTTTTATCTTTACAAGCGTGCTATTTTCCATTTGCTTGTTTCCACTTCTTGTAAGAAGCTAAAAATTCTCTCACTTTGACTCCTTCAAAATCCTGAACATCTGTCGCAAATTGTTTTTCTTCTCCTTCTATTGGATTGAAATTAAGATATAAAAGTTTAAGTTTTTCAAGTTTTTCCAAACTTTCT
>JAHLWV010000521.1 GCA_019057735.1 Promethearchaeota archaeon
TGTTTAAGAACTAACCATACACCTTTAAGTACATGCACTCGTTCATAGTCTCTTGAGTAATATCGATCAATAATGATTTTATCCTCCCGAGCACCCTTCAAAACGAATAATATGCCAAAGATTATCGCTATTAAAGCAATAATTGCTGCCATAACGGTGTATGATAAAATTGTTTTTCCAAAAAACAAAAGAAGCGGTGGAAGCATCATTCCAAGGACTTGTGCGATCATGTCAAAGAAACCCCAGGATCCTGCACCTTTCCTCCTTTCTGCTTCTGTTCGAAATTTATCTGCACGAAGGATAGCTGTATGAACATCAACAAGCGTAGCAAATAAATCAAAAACGAACAGAGAGAGCAAAAGCCAAAGCATCACTGGTAAAGGATTTATTAGTACATTCTCGGCATTCTTTGGTAGATCTGGAGGAGAAAATATCATGATTAGAGATAACGCTTCCGGAATAAAAGCGATTGCTATCCACGGAAAGCGTCGACCCCATTTTCTTGTCCACTTAAAATTTCGATCGGTTAACCACCCTATTAAAGGGTCGTTAAGACCAGCCCATATTGTGTTTATAGCAACGACAGTCAAGATCCAACCTGCCTCAAGACCCACAATAGTATGGTAGAAATAAAACATGAAAAGACTCATTGATGCTGTTGGAATTGTCCATAGGATATTGTACGTACCGAAAGATAGATAAGTAAAGAAAGAATGTCGTGAAGAAGATTCTTCATTTTCAGTCATAAATACACCAATTTTAGATTTTTTTTATTTGTTTTTTATAGAAAAAATTTTGATTAATACTAATCAACTTTTCTTATTTTAAAGATTTCCTTTTTATACTGACTATTTATGGCAAAAATGGCAAAAAGTCTAAAATTGACGCAATTTTAGCAATTAAAGGGTAATAGATATGAATAATTCTAAGAATCAATAACCATTTCAATAAATTACAACAAAATTTAGGAAAGGAAATGACTGATTATACTTTAGAAAACCAAAGTTGGGAACTAAAATTTCAGGATAGGGGAGATCAGGGACTTCGCGATATCTTGTATAGCAAAATTGATAACAAAGTTTACGCTGATGAGGAATATCATTATAGAATTTTAACCTCAAGTAAAAAAGGATCTCGTTACGCTTATTTACCACACTTAGGATCGGAGTATAAAGCCAAAAAATTGTCTTCAAGAGAAATTCGAATGGAAGGAACTGACAGATTAATTATAGAAGGAAAATTTGAAGAAACCAATATCTCAATTACTCACGAATTTAAACTTGAAAAAGGAAGCAAGTGGTTAGAAGAAAAAATAACATTATCTAATCAAGGTAAAAAAAAAATTAGGTTTGGCTTGATTAATCTTGGTTTTAGAAAGTCCTTATTCAAGCAATTTTCTGGATGGTGTGACCACTTAGACGAGTTTACTCTAATGTCGATTCCAACTCGAAGATATTTTGGGTATGGAGAAGATCGAAGAAAGGAGAGTTTTAGTGCTAATGATATATTGTTGGGGGCCTGGGTTGAAAAAGAAGCAGAAATGCCGGGATTTTGTTCTGAGGGATGGTTGTGGGGCAATAAGCAGGGAGGGTTACTCGTGTGTAAATATAACCCCTCTCAAATGGAATACTCTCGATTTCAAAGACTTCCAACCACATTACCGGGAAGAGGTGCTGAAGATGTTGATATAATATTTGGAGGTGTTTCACTTTATGATGGTAACCCCGAATTCGCTACGATTCTAAAACCTAAAGAAAGTTATTCCTTTGGCGTTACGAGGTACGCTGTTTATGAAGGAGATTATAAAGAGGGATATTATCTTTATAGAAATCACCTTGAAGAACACGGACACAAATTTAGACAAGGTTATAATCCCCCAGTCCATTGGAATGAACTATACAACTTAGGTTGGGTCGCTGAAAAGACGGGATTTTTTGTAGAAGGCATAGAATTTGAAGAATACACACTAGAACAGCTCTATGAAGAAGCTCAATTAGCTCGGGATATTGGTGCTGAATCTTTGTATCTAGATCCCGGGTGGAATATAGCTCTAGGTTCTTCAATTTGGAACGAGGAGAGATTTGGTCCTTTAAAGGAATTCTCAAAAAATATCCATGAGAGATATGGATTAAAATTAGCGTTGCATCTTATGATGAATTTTGAAGGAAAAGACGAACCCGACGAGTTTTACTTAAGAAGCAAAACGGGAGTAAAAGTTGTAGCAGATCCCTATATAAATCTATTTAGTTTATGTGCTAATAATCATTGGGTTGAGGAAAAAACTCGTAGAGTATTAGAACTCGCAAAGGAGGGAATAGACTTTTTCATGTTTGATTTCACTGATTTATCAACATTTATGGTGGATAACATCGGTTGTTTCAGTAAGGATCACGGGCATGAGATTCCAATGCTAAGAAATACACATGCTGAAAACATTTTCAAAGTCATCCAAAATGTAAAGAAAAAGCATCCTCAAATTCTTATAGAAGCACACGATAGAGGAGTTAGACCACG
>JAHLWV010000522.1 GCA_019057735.1 Promethearchaeota archaeon
CAAAACTAATAAACATAAAAAGAATAAAAAGACTAAAAATATTTGTTGAAAAACCAAATAAGAAAAAGCAGACTAGAAAAATAGCCAAACCTAAGCGTATAGCATTATCTTCCCCTAGTTTCCTAATAGTTGGTTTAAATAGCGTAAATCTAATTCCCGTCCGAAATATTCCAGATGTCATAAATAGGATTGAAATGTCGATTGCCGTAAGATTTAGAACGCTAACGCTGAAAAAGGAAAGGGTAGACATTACAATAGTAAAGGAAACTGTATGGAAACCCCAGAGTGCCAAAATAGAAAGAGCACTTTTATTATTTATTAGTTTAGGCAAAACTTCAATTTTGCTTATATGAGGTTGAATTCTTTTTTCCTTCGGCCATGTCTCTTCCAACATAACTAATGTAACAATAATTGTAATTACTGTGAGACCTGCTGCAAATAATCCTGGCCCTAAAAGACCAAACCACGTAAAAAGGATACCACCAATTCCCGGTCCTATTAGAGAGGCCAACACATGGGCGATCCCAACGTTAGCCATTTGAATACCTCTATCTTTTGGCGGAACTTTATCGCTTATGATAGCTTTAGCAATTGGAAAATTTCCTCCAAACATTCCATCAATCATGCGCGCTAAAAATAACATCCATAATGTGTTTGAAAAAGCTGTTAATATAAACGCTAAACATGTGCCGAATTGAGAAATCAATAGTAATGGCTTTCTCCCATATTTATCGCTGAGTTTTGCTAAGATTGGTCCAAAAAAAAAGCCGAACATAGCATTAACAGAGAATATTAAACCGATCATCGTCATAGAAGTATTAAAGAGTTCACTGAAAAAACCTACCATAGGAAAGAAAATTGTGAACCCCAGTACATCAATGAAAATAGCAATCCATAAGGGCGTTAATGTTCGATATTTGAACAATTTTCTATTGTTATTTTCGGTCATATTTTAAAAGCCCAAAATTATTTTAAGAAGAATAAGACAAGAATGCACTTAATATTCCCTAAACTTATCAAGTAAAATAGACGATGACTATTAAATTATGCTAAAAAACATTTAGTATTTTTTATATAGATGAGATTTTAGCTTGATTAATTTCACTTATAATACGCTCTATTTCAATAATTTTATATGTTTTTACTCGATGATTAATCTAGGGGCAAAAAAAAGTTAGAAGTCATTTATCGCCCTTTAAAAAGAGGTTAATTTTAAAATTCATTAGAGTTATTTTGTTTTTAAGAAAAAAAAAGGAATCGTAATTAATGATGTCTGAAACTTATGAGAACTTTATGATTTATGGATTAGAAAGTACTGGCGAAAAAGTTAGGTTAGATATAACAGAAGAAGACCTTCGCGCAAATAATGGAACGAACGTATTAAATCCTTACCAGGTACTAGTTATCGTAAAAGAAGGGTTGAGGAGAATCTATATATGGAAGGGCGTTAAATCCCCCGTTAGAAAAAAGTTTATTGCTTCTCAAGTCGCAGCACAATTGCAAAACGATTTAGTCGTTAACGGCCACTTTCATAGGTGTAAGATAATTTCGGTCGACCAAGGAGACGAACCACGCGATTTTTTGAGAGCGTTTGATTTTGAATCAACAGAAATTCCAGAAATCTCGGAAGCTGACAAAAACGCGTTTAGACAGATCCAATCTGTTTCTACAAGCACAACTTCTAAAACTATCGAAAAGAAAGTTTATCAATGGGGGGGACCTCCTCCTGCTCTAAAAACTAAAAGTTCAATTAAAAAACAAAAAAAAGAATCTGATAGAGAAATAACGCTAAAAGGTAAAGACATTCTTAAAATTCCCATTTTAGATACTAAGAAAATTATCGAAAAGATTGTTTCAAACGAAGTCCCAGCCAATTTTAAACGTCAAAATTTGATTTTAGGTAACTTCGAAATTTACGGAGCAGTTATCAAGAAAGCAAAAATTTTCGGAAAAGAAGTGGAAGAGGTCGATTGGGAACCAGTTAACTCTTTACCTCACGATGTAATCGAGCTAGATAACCGCACTTTAAGAATTTATTTCGATGGCGAAAATGGGACAATTGAAGGACTAGAAATACTTCAAAAAATGGGCGCTCCTCAAACTGAAAAAAAAGACAGTAAATTAGATTATAATAAATGGACAGTAAAAGATTTGAAACAATATTGCCAAGAACACGACATAGAAATACCATCGTGGTATAAAAAAGCAGATATTATAAGGCTTATTAAACATGGGCCCACTCAAGGTGCTACTGAACAAAAAATTGACTATAACAAGTGGACGGTAAAACTACTAAAGGAATTCTGCCAAAAAAATGAAATTAAGGTGCTAACTTCTTATAGAAAAGCAGACTTAGTACGACTTGTGAAGGAATATAATGAAAAATAATAAATAAAAAAATATTATATTAAATTTACTTAATCCTGAGAAGCGTAGAAATCGTCGAAATTCTCTTAATAAAACTTAATTTTAATAACAAGAATTTGCATTATTTATGGAACAAGAAGTTTT